>NZ_CAKKTL010000141.1:5094-14236 GCF_920664355.1 Protofrankia sp. CiP1_Cm_nod2 | reverse complement strand
GAGCGGGCGTCTCACCGGCTGGTGTCACCGGTGCGGGGTGCGCGAGAACGCCATGGCGGACGAAACGGTGCACACCGGTGGTCAGCGTCACGCGTGTCGTGCGGGTCATACGTCGCCGAGCCGTGCGCTGTCGAATCCCGTGTCCGCTGGTTCGTGTGCTGCCGGGTGGTCGGTGTGGACGGTCGCGGTGGTCAGCCGCGGCACGGCAGCGTCATACCGGGTGAACGGTGCACACCGGTGGTCAGCGTCACGCGTGTCATGCGTCGCTGGTTCGTGTGCTGCCGGGTGGTCGGTATGGACGGTCGCGGTGGTCAGCCGCGGCACGGTGTGGATGAGGGCGTGCTCGGCGGCCATGGCGATCGCGTGCGCGTCGACGACGGTGAGCTCCCCGGGGACGACGATGTCGGCCTCGGCATGCAGCCGGTGGCCGATCCAGCGCAGCCGGAGCCGGCCGACGGCGCTGACGCCCGGAACGGCCCGCAGCGCGGCCTCGGCCGCGTCGGTCAGATCCGGGTCGACGGCGTCCATCAGGCGTCGGTAGACCTCGCCGGTGGCGTCACGGAGCACGGCGAGGATCGTGGCGGTGATGACCAGGCCGATGACCGGGTCGGCGGTGTCCCAGCCCACGGCCACGCCGGCGGCGCCCAGCAGCACGGCCAGCGAGGCGAACCCGTCGGTGCGGGCGTGCAGCCCGTCCGCGACCAGCGCCGCCGACCCGATCCGCCGGCCAGTGCGGATCCGGTGTCGAGCCACCAGCTCGTTGCCGGCGAACCCGGCCAGCCCGGCCGCGGCTACCGCCGGCAGATGGGTGACCACACGGGGATGCAGCAGCCGGTCGACGGCTTCGTAGGCGGTGAAGCCCGCGGACGCGGCGATCGTCGCGAGAACGGCGAGGCCGGCCAGGTCCTCGGCACGGCCGTAACCGTAGGTGTAGCGGCGGGTAGGCGGTCGTCGGCCGAGGACGAACGCGACACCGATGGGCAGCGTGGTCAGCGCGTCCGCCGCGTTGTGGACGGTGTCCCCGAGCAGCGCCACCGATCCGGACAGCATGACGATGACCATCTGAAGAGCAGCGGTCGCCCCGAGCACGGCCAGCGATATCCACAGCGCGCGGATCCCCTCGGCAGATGTTTCCACCTCCGAATCCACCCGGTTCGCCGAATCGTGGGAGTGCGGCACCAGCCGGTGAGCCAACCGCTGCCGCCAACGCACGTCACGTGTGCGCACCGTCGCGCCCTCGTCACCATCGTCACGTGGACGGTGACCACCGACGTCATGTGAATGGTGAGCGTCGTGAGAACAAGGGCCGCCAGGGCGAGCATCGTCAGGGTGGTCACCGTCGGGGTGATGATGACCACCGGCGTCCGGGACACACCGCTCATGCGCCATAGCTCGTACGCTGCCACGAAAGGATCATTGCGGCGACGGTGCACCACACCGCCGTACGCGGCTACAGATCCTCCGTAGATGGCCGTCCCCGCAGGTGCGACAACGTCGCCGACCGGCGGGGACGGCAGCGCCGGCGAGCGGAGCCACGACGTGGAAAAGGCGGGGCAACGGGGGTGAGAACAGCATCGCTGCCCCGTTCACGGGGCCACGGTTTATCCCATCCCCAACGGAATGGTGTTCCGCAGGGCAGCAGCCTCGCTCCTCCGGGCTGCCGCCAGCCTCGCGGCCTCTGTCCAGGAACGTCGAATCAGGACGATGTGGGTGGCCGTCGAGGTCAAAATGAGGCGAGACGGCCACCGTGGGGGTGTGGGCTGGCTGGCGCCTGTCGGGCCGGTCACCCGGGTGCGCAGGTGCGGTCGCGCAGCCGGGCGCGGCCGGTCAGCCGGGTGCGGCCGCTGGGGGCCGGCCGTGCTGGAGGTAGGCGGTCTGGCCGGTGCGCAGGGCGTCGACGCAGGCGTGGACACGCCAGGCGATGTACGGCGCAAGGAGCTGGTCACGCTCCGAGGGGGTGCACAGCCGCCACGCGGTCAGCTCGTCGGCCTGGAGACGCAGGTGCTGTTCGGCGTCGTCGGCGGTGAGCAGCCCGCCGTCGAAGACGAAGTTGGCCAGCGCCGGCCGTCCGTCGGCCTGGGGCGGTACCCAGTCGATCGCCAACAGCCGTCCAGGCCGCAGGTCCAGCCCCAGCTCTTCCTTGATTTCTCGCCGCGCGGTCTCCCAGGGATATTCTCCCTCCTCCATGTGGCCGCCGGGCAGCAGCCAGGAGTCGGTGCGGTAGGACGGCTGGACGAGTAGGACCCGGTCATCGGGATCATGGAAAAGAGCGCTGGCCCCGGCGATCGAGCGCGGGAGCGTCGCGTAGAACTCCGCTGGTGACAGTGACATCTGCTTCAGATTAGCGGAAGGCGTAGGTGGAAACCGCTTCCATGACAGCGCTTTCCACCTACAGATGCGGAAGCCGTAGGTGGAAAGCGCTGTCATGACGACGGGAACCACCTACACTTCCCATCCGTTGTCGGTGGGATGCTGGGCACATGACCGACGGGGGTGCCGCTGAGGGCGGCTGGGACTTCTTCGTCTCGTATGCCGATGCGGATCATGAATGGGCGGAGTGGATCGCCTGGACGTTGGAGGAGACCGGGTACCGGATTCTGATCAAGGCATGGGAGTCCGTCCCGGGGACTGTCTGGTCCGCTCTGGAACAGGAGGGCCTGCGCAGAGCGAGCCGGCTGCTGGCGGTGGTGACACCGGCCTATCTCGAGTCGGCCGACGGTGGCGCGCAGTGGCAGGTGATGCGGGAATCGGACCTGAAAGGGGATGCTCGGCGACTGCTCCCGATCATGATCGAAACCTGTGGTCCGGGCAGCCTCGGGATTTTGGGGACACGTGGGCGGATCGACCTGACGGATCTGTCGGGACCGGCTGATGAACGGGAGGCACGGACCCGGCTGCTCGACGGGCTACGGGACGCACTGGCCGGGCGAAGAAGACCGGACAGCCCGCCCACATTACCGATCCGGAAACAGGCTACGGCAGGCCGTATGAGACCGACCGGCCCGATACCGCTCCCGGAGCGGGTATCCCGCATGGACGAGAAGGAAGCTCCGGGGCTCGGGCTGGTGCTGTCGAACAGCGCGGATATCGCCCTGGCCGGGGCTGGGGGCATGACCGGAAATGATATCTCTTCGACGTTTCCGGGCGTGCTGTCCGCGAAACCGGCCACCTGTCCCGACCAGGCGTGGACGGAGCCATACGCGGCTCCTGGCAGCGGTCCGGGCGTCGACGAGCTCCGCCGGCTGGGAACCGAGAGTCGTGGCGATCCCGGTGAGCCGGCCAACTGGCCCGCATACGAGTCCCTGGTCTCTCGCATGGCATCCCACGTCCTGGCCGTTGCCGGCCGGTTTGCCGCGGCGACCGGCGAACCGGCCGAATTCCGTGCTCTTCTTCTCGATGTCTGCCGCTACCACTACGCACGGGGGCGGTACGGCGAGAGCCATGACCTCGCTGACCGGGCCCGCAGCCGCTGGCTACCGGTACTCGGCCCCGACCACCTCGACACCCTGGCTGCGGGCCATCACCTGGCCCGTGCTCTCTTCGTCCTGAAGAAGGATTATCATCAAAAGGCCTACGAGCTGGACAAGGATATCTCGAGCCGTCGGCAACGGATTCTTTCGACCGATCATCCCGACATCCTGGCGTCGGCCAACAGTCTTGTCATGGATCTGCGTGCTCTGGGCCGTCTCGACGAGGCGTACACGTTGGCTCTGGACACCTGGGAACGCCGGCGGCGGGTTCTCGGTGATGACCGCCCGGACACTCTTTCCAGCGCGGCGAACCTTGCCGGATGCCATTATCTGCTCGACAATCATCGGGAGTCGTTACGGCTGAACGAATATGTCTGGGAGCGTCGGCGCCTGCTTCTCGGCGACCGTCATCCTGACACGCTCGTATCTGCCATCAACACGGCGATGGATCTGTACGCCCTCGACGATCGTATACCGGCCCGGATGGCTGCCGAGAAGACGCTTGCGCGCTGCCAGGAAGTTCTCGGCCATGACCATCCGTGGACGCGGACGGCTGCCGGCCTGCTTCAGAAGTGGCGTGAACAGTGATCCGGGCCGCCCGTCATGGCCATTCGTCGTCTTCCCCTTCATCGTCCCGCGGGGCGGGAATTTCTGGAATATCAGGGAGAAAGTCGGAGGGCGGGCGTGCCGTCCGCCGCGTGTCCGAGCGCCCGTCGGCAGCCGAGCGGGCCGCCCGCATCCATTCCGACAGGTCCCGGCCCGGATCCCGGGCCGGATCCCGCTCTCGTATCCGGGCGACTATTGTCGCTGCCTCACGTGGGGGATAGGCGTTGTCGGCGTCCAGCAGTTCCTCGGCGCTGAGGATCGTGCCCCGAAGCTCGTCCCCGACCCGGGCCGTGACCAGCGGGCCGATCACGAGCGAGATCGACCCCAGGTCACGGGTGGCGGTGAAGAAGGTCCGGAAGGCCGTGGCATCGATGTCCTCCATGGGCATGGCTGTCGTCCCCGCCGTGAGGTTGGCCGCGATCGCGTCGAGAACGCTCCGGGCCCGGCCCCTGACCTCCTCGAAGGTGTTTCCCGCGGGCGGTGCGAAGTAGAACGTCTTCTCCCAGGAGCCGAACATTATCGGCCCGTCGTAAGTAATCCGCGTGCCCTGTCCTCCCACCGCGGCGGCCATGGGGCGGGAGAGTGACTCGAGCAGGTCGCCCAGCCCCGGCGAGATGTTTTCGGAGGTGTATACCGTTCCTTTCAGCTCCCCTCCGGCCATGTTTGCCCCGATTGTTCCGTAGTGATGGCGCAGATCCCGTTTCGCCTGTTCGGCCCGTAGCCGGACCTCCATGAGGGCAACCTCCTCGTCGGCCTTGGACGAGGCGAGCATGACACGCAGCCGAGAACGGCTCGCGGCGGCGACGGAGATTTCGTAGGCGCTGTTGTGGCCGGCCATTTTGATGAACAGCACCGCGAGATCGAGAGCTACGAGCAGCAGAGAGATCAATATGCAGACCAGAAATGCATGCAGATTGTGGCGAAGCACGGTCAGCAATGCATCCTGGTGGTCGAGAACACCTGCGGGTGGCGGTGGCCGACTGCTGTTCTCGGCTGCCTGCCGGGTAGCTTCACCGTTGATCTGCCCAATTTTCTCCGGTTTGTCCGACAGTACGCTGGCAAGGGTGTTCGCGGCCTCATTCTGCCGGATGACCGCGTTTGTGTAGTTGCTGTTGAGAAGAGTGAACACGGGGCCGTTCCCGGTCCGGCCGGTGGCTCCCCGGCCCTCGCGCTCGTTCGTGACCGCGGCGAGTGCCTCCTCGACGGCCTTATTGGCGGCCTCGAGCTGCTTCTGGTCACTCGCGATCTCATCGTCGAGTGCGGTGAGACGATCCACTCTGTTTTTCTCGACCGCGGCGTTGAGTACACCCGTCCGGTCGGCGTGCCGCCGGCCGAGTTCTGCCGTGATCTCAGCGTCGAACATCTTCAGGACCAATGGGTCGGTCACGACGATCGCAATGAGCAGGGTTATCACGATTCTGACCGCATAGCTGCGCCTCTTCGACCAGTCGCGCGGTTGCGCGTTCTTCTTGTAGAGACCGGGAAGCTGCGCGTCATCCTTGTAGAGATCGGAGAAGTTGATGCTTACCTGGGACAACAGGAACCTGTCATAGACCACCACGGCCGCCGCGAACAGCAGGCCGACGATCACCCCCGGGAAGAGCCCACCTCCGGTTGCGATCATCAGGAAGAACGTGCAGCCGGCCGTCGCATAGACGTAGTAGAGCGCCATGAACAGGGCGGCGCAGGTGTACCGGGCCCGGTCGACGAACACGGTGGCGTGCGCCGGGTCGATCCCGACGAGGGCGAGTATGGCTTTCATCGGCCGACCGGCCGAGAGGCCGAGCGTTCCCGACGGCTCGCGCGCGTTCCGCGACCGCCGGACCGGACCTTCATCCAGAGCTCCCCCGTCGTGCTCCATGACCGGGGACGAAGTCTCCCGGAAAGAAGACTTTATACCGTGTTCACGGACTCGTCGGATTCGCCCGGGATGTTCATCGGGATGCCGCGGTCCGCCGGATCGATTCGATGGGCGACGGGCGGATGCCGGGCTACAGGCCGTATATCTCGAGGAGGCGGAGCCAGATTTCGCTGACGGTGGGGAATGAGGGGACCGCGTGCCACAGGCGGTTCAGGGGTACCTCGCCGACGATGGCGACGGTCGCGGCGTGCAGCAGCTCCTGGACGTCCGGGCCGATGAACGTCGCTCCGACGACCACCGATCGTTCGGAATCGATGACCAGTTTGCTGGTCCTGGTGGTCACACGGGTCACGGCGGCCCTGCTGGCCCCACCGGACGCGGCGGACGCGGCGGACGCGGCGGCTCCGGCGGCTCCGGCGGTCCTGCCGGCCCTGCCGCTCTCGCCGGTCCCGTTGGTCCCGTTGGTTCCGGTGGGTGCGATGTTGGCGCGGCCGCGTACCTGGGAGCCGGCCACGTCGTCTGTGCTGTAGGTGACGGTCCGTATCGGCAGGCCGGCGTCCCGGGCCTGCCGTTCGGTCAGGCCCACCGCGCAGACCTGGGGATCGGTGAAGATCACCCGCGGTACCACGTCCGTGGCGGCCGGGACGTCGCGGCCGAGGATGACGTCGGCGGCGAGCCTGCCCTGGTACTTGCCCATGTGCGTCAGCAACGTCCGGCCGTTGCAGTCGCCGACGGCGTAGAGCCAGCCCCCGTCCACCCCGGTGGCCCGCATCCACCCGTCGACGTCGACGAACCGGCCGGCGGGCAGCCCGACCGCGTCCAGGCCCAGATCCGCGGTTGCCGGTCGGCGACCGACGGCGACGAGAATCTCCTCGGCGCCGATCCGGGCGCCGTCGGCCAGCGTCGCCACCACCGTCGAGCCGCCGTCCCGCCTGCGTGCGGACGCCAGCGGCACACCGGTGATCACTTCTATGCCCGCGGCCTGGAAAGCCGCGCGCAGTTCCTCCCCGGCGAACGCTTCCTCCCGCGCGAGCAGCCGCTCACCGGCCTCGACGATGGTCACCCGTGAACACCCGAGGCGATGGAACGCCTGCGCCATCTCCACCCCGGTCGCGCCGCCACCGACCACCAGCAGCCGGCGCGGCACGTGGGTCGCGGCGGTGGCGCTCCGGTTGTTCCACGGGCGCGCGTCGCGCAGGCCGTCGACCGGCGGGATGACCGCGACCGTCCCGGTCGCGAGGACCACGGCCCGTCTCGCGGTCAGCCGCCTGGCCCCGTCGTTGCCGGTGACCTCGACCGTCCGGGCCCCGGCCAGCCGGCCGGCCCCGCGGAACAGTGTGATCTTCTTGCTGTCCAGCCAGGGCACCTGGCCGCTGTCATTCCAGTCAGCGGTCATGTAGTCACGCCACGCAAAGGCCGCGGCGGCGTCGACGGTGCCGGTGACCGCCTGGGACGCGCCGGGAACACGCCTGGCCGCGGCGAGCACATCGCCCGGGCGCAGCAGCGTCTTGCTCGGGATACAACCCCAGTACGAGCATTCCCCGCCGACCAGCTCGCGCTCCACGATCGAGACGGTGAGCCCGTTGTCCGCGCATCGGCCCGCGGCGTTCTCCCCCGCCGGGCCGGCGCCGATCACGATCACGTCGGTCTCGTGCACATCGGTCCAGTGCGCGTCAGTCCCGTGCATGTCGGCCCCCTGTGCGCCCGCGGGCTGCTGCCCGGTAGACCAGGGGTACCCGCTGGACGGCCGGAGGTAGCGCGATCACGTTTTTTCACGCTCGGACGCGCCTCCGGAACCCGGTCCTGGAAGTTCTGGCGGCCCAGCTCCTCAGAGTGCTCCGAGGGGATGCGGGCGGGGCGGGCCTCCGCCGGTCCCCGTCAGCGGGTCTCGAGTATCAGCGGGGTCTCGAGTTCGGGCATGGGTCCGGGCGCAGGCCCGGGGGAGTGCGCGGCGGCGCGGGTGGCGGGTCGTGACCCGCGCGCGGACGCCGATGCGGACGTGAAGGCGTCCGCGCCCGCCTCCCAGGTCCGTTGCAGGTCGCTGTTGCCGGGGAAGCGCTGGTCCAGCTCGAGGATGACCATGCCGTGGGCGAAGGCGAACATGGCCTGCGCGACCTGCGGGTCGCCGGTCGCCAGGAAGAACGGTTCACCGGACCATTCCTCCAGGCCGGGTGTTGTCGAGCCACGGGGCAGGCGGGAGCTGGTGGCCAGACGGTACAGATTCGGGTGGGCGAGCGCGTACTCACGGTAGGCGGCCAGGGTGCCCGCGATGCCGCCCGCCGGCCCGGGGTGGCACACCGCCTGGTGCAGGGCCTGGCCGATCTCGGCCAGTGCCTCGTCGACCAGGGCCAGTTCGACGGCGTGCTTGCCCGGCAGGTGCTTGTAGAGGGAGGGCGCCTGGATGCCGAGCTCGGCGCCCAGCCGGCGCATGGTCAGGGCGCCGGCTCCTTCCGCCTCGAGCAGCCGCCTGCCCGCGCTGATGATCTCCGTGGCGCGGGGGCTGAGCGCACGCGGCCGCGGCGGGGCACTTGAGGAGAGGCCAGCACTTGAGGAGGGACCAGCGCCTGGGGAGAGAACGGACTGCGTCATGCGAGCGGGTCGAGGATGAACACCGGATGCCTCGGCGCGATGCGGGCGACATCCTCATCGGTCGAATCCGCGCTGACACCGTCGAAGAACACCCCCACCTCGGCCTTCCAGCGGCGGAGATAGGCACGCAGGACCGGCGCTTTGTCCGCGTCCGCGAGCTCATGGGCGGTCCGGTGCTCCCGGCGGCGCCCGAGCAGGAGGTCGAGGCTGCCGTCGGCGGCGCGCAGGTTGCGTACCCACTGGGTCTCGCCCCGCGGCGCGACCAGGTACTGCCTGCCCTCATGGTCGAGCAGGTTGACCGGGACCCGGCGGGGCTGCCCGCTGCTGCGTCCCCGCACCTCCAGGACGCGGCTGCCCCAGATGCTGATACCGGCTCGGGTGAAGCCCGCGATCAGGTTGTTGACGACATGCCGGGTGAACCGGCCGGGCTCGCGATAATAGATCTTGGACGTGTCGGCCATGGTAGACCCCCTTCGGGCGTAGTGATGTCACCTAAGGCCAACATCGTCGACCACAGGTGTAGCTAACAGTGTTAGCCGATTCTAGCGCGGGTTCGGCCCGTCATGCGGCTGCGCCCGTCCGGCCGGGCCGACCGGCGACGCCGCCGTGTCGGGGC
>NZ_CAKKTL010000141.1:0-4721 GCF_920664355.1 Protofrankia sp. CiP1_Cm_nod2 | reverse complement strand
ATATGACTGATGTGACGGATGTGACGGATGTGATAGGCACCGGCCCCGGCCCGGCGCGGATGCTGATCCCGACCGGGCCGGGCGTGGAGGTGCCGGGTGCGGCTGATGCGAATGTCCGCATCGCGTGAGGAGACGTCACAGCGGGGCCGCGGGTACCTCCTGTGGTCCCACTGGATACGCTGTCCGGGCAGCCAAGCTCTGATCCGGTGGGCTGGCGGGCGGTCAGCAGCGCGGACGGTCGTGGCCGCGTCGCTCTTCGCCGGTCGGGCTGGCCTGGTCGGTGCTGGTCCGTTGTCATCTTCGAGGAGTGCCCGGTCGAGGCGGGAACCGAATCGGCCGCCAGCCGCCTGGTATCCCGAGCCGCTTCCGGAGGCCCATCGCCGTGTTGACCGCGTCCACGCTTGCTTCGACGACTCTCGCGCTCGGCCCGAGCTTCCTGGATGCGGAGCATCTGGCCAAGGCGGGCCTGATCGTCATCCTGCTGATCGTCTTTGCGGAGTCCGGGCTGCTGATCGGTTTCTTCCTGCCCGGTGACTCGCTGTTGTTCACGGTGGGGCTGCTCGTCTCCAACGGCAGGCTGTCGACCCCGCTGTGGCTGGCCTGCGTGCTGATCTCCATTGCCGCGGTTGCCGGCGACCAGGCGGGCTTCCTGTTCGGGCGCAAGGCCGGCCCCACACTCTTCCGGCGCCCGGATTCCAGGCTGTTCCGGCAGGAGAACGTGGAGAAGGCCCACGACTTCTTCGAGCGGTACGGCCCCCGTTCGGTGATCCTCGCCCGCTTCGTGCCCATCGTGCGGACGTTCACCCCGATCGTCGCCGGGGTCAGCGGTATGAACTACCGGCTGTTCGTCACGTTCAACATCATCGGCGGGCTGCTGTGGGGCACCGGTGTGACGGTGATCGGATACTTCCTCGGGAAGGTCGAGTTCGTCGCGCACAACGTCGAGAAGATTTTTATCGGGATCGTGCTGCTGTCGGTGATCCCGATCGGGTTCGAGCTGCTGCGAGCCCGGCGCCGGGGCGGACGTCCCGGCTCGGGCGCCGCGCCGGGTGCCGCGCCGGGCGCGGCTCGGCACTCCGCCCGGTCCCGCCGGACCGCCGGGACCGACTGAGCGCTGGTCCCGCCCAGCTCACCGGAGCCAGCTGATCGGTAGCCCCGCCGGACCAACCGACCGGCGGGGCCAGCCGGAAACCCACGGGGGAACGCGGGGAACGAATGATCGGCGATGGAATCGGCCTCGACAGGGGAAGTCGCCGTGATCCGAGTGGCGGCCCGCGCGGTTGGGTCGGGCCCGCGCCGGAAACAACCGGTCTGAAAACCAAAGGGTCCCGATGGGTGGCCACCAACACGGGGGGAGTCGGTAGTCGCCCCATCGGGACGTGTTCTACCTTAGCCGTCCAGGGTCCGCCGCGTCCCACCCTGGTGCCAAAAACCTGGCTGGAGCTTCCCAACGTCCCGTTGGGAAGCCGGTGCGTACTGCTCCGGTGCCCAAAGTCGCAGCGTGGCCCGTCGCCTGTCATGGCCGGGACGGGACAGCATATGCCCTGGTCTCTTTTTGGGATGCCGCGCGGGGAGACCGCCGCTCATCCCCCGCGTGTCCGGCCTTGGCCGGTGGGTGGTAGACGGGTGACGGTATTTCCCGAGGCGGCCGGGGCGGATCCCGGGCGATCTCCAGTACCGGCCCGTCCGGGAAGCATGACAGTCACAGGAAGTATAGGAACCACAGGAATTACAGAAATTCAGTCGGTGAGCTACAGGAAGTGAGGTTGGCTGATGTCCCTGCTCGACCGCGGTACTCCCCCGGATCCGTTCGACGTCCTGCCCGTTGTACCGTCGTTCACCCTTACCAGCGACGACATCGCGGACGGGGACGCGCTCACCAAGGAGTTCGCGCACACCTCGGCCGACGGCGCGAACGCCTCGCCGCACCTGCGCTGGTCCGGGTTTCCGGCGCAGACGTGTGGCTTCGTCGTCACCTCCTTCGACCCGGACGCCCCCACCGGCAGCGGCTTCTGGCACTGGGTCCTCGTCGACATCCCGGCCACCGTGACCGAACTGCCCCACGGGGCGGCAAGCGGCGATCTCAGCGGCCTGCCGGCCGGTTCCTTCCACGTCCGCAACGACTACGGGACGTTCGACTTCGGGGGTGCCGCACCTCCTCCGGGTGACCGTCCGCACCGCTATGTGTTCGCGGTGCACGCCGTCGACGTCCCCTCGCTCGGTGTCGACAGCTCCGCCGCGCCCGCGGTCGTGGGATTCAACCTGGCGTTCCACACCCTTGCCCGGGGCGTGCTGCGGGCTACCTACCAGCGCTGACCCCGACGCCGCCGGCGCCGGCCCCGACGGCCCGCCGGTCGCGGGCGGGCCACGGGCTTCCAACAGCGGGGCGGTGGGCTTCCAGCGGCCCGGCCGGTGGGCAGGATGGCCGGACGCGGGTAGGTTGACGGACATGCTGCGCAAGTTCGCCGTTCTCGCGGTTGTCGCCGGTGCCGGTGCGGTGGTGACCGCTGTCCGTCGCCGGCGGGGCAGGGACGAGGCCGACCTCTGGCATGAGGCGACCACCGCCATCAACGCGGGCTGACCAGAAGCTCCTGGCCCGAAGCTCCTGGCCCGAAGCTTCTGCCCTGTTCCCTGGAGCCGCACCGGTCCTGGCCCGGTGCGGCCCTGCCACCGCGATCTCAGGGCGTCCGGCAACTGATGGCCTACGTGGTCACCGATCCCCCGGCGGTTCCCCCGGCGACCGACCCGGAAACGAACGAAGCGAACCAGCCCGAAGTGGGGACGGCCGGAGTGGAGGCAACTGGTCTGGGGACGGCCGGTCTGGGGACGGCCGGAACGGACAGTGAGCCACGGCCCGCGGCGTTGTCGGCGCCGGACGCGGCAACGTTGCGTGACCATGCTGTCCGTATGCTGCCCGACTACATGGTGCCGGCGGCGTTCGTGCCGCTCCCCCAGCTGCCGACGCTGCCCAACGGGAAGCTGGACCGCAACGCGCTGCCGGCCCCCGACTTCACCGCCACCGTTTCCGGCCGGGCTCCCGGCAACCCCACGGAGCAGGCGCTGCGGGACGCGTTCGCCGCGCTGCTCGCCGTCCCCGAACTCGGCGTCGACGACGACTTCTTCACCCTCGGCGGGGACAGCATCGTCGCGATGGAGCTGGTCAGCCAGGCCCGCGCAGCCGGTTTCCGGATCACCCCGCGCCAGGTCTTCCGCCACTGCACGGTGGCCGCACTGGCCACGGTGGCCACCGCCCTCGCCCCGGTGTCGGAGCGGGCCGGCGGCGACGACGGGACGGGAACCGTCCCGCTGACCCCGATCATGCACGCGCTGCGTGAGCTGGGCGGCCCGGTCAGCGGCTACCACCAGTCGGCGCTGGTGCAGACGCCGGCCGAGCTGGACCGGACGACCCTGCTGGCCATCCTGCGGGCGCTGGTGGACCGGCACGACATGCTGCGGGCCCGCCTCGTCCGTACCTCCGGCCCGAGCGGTGACCACTGGATGTTCACCGTCCCACCGCCCGGAACGCTGGACGTCGCGACACTGGTCGAACGAGTCGACATCCGCGTCAGCGAGCCCGACGCGAGCGAGCACGGCAGCGGTGGGCCGGGCAGCGGTGGGCCGGGCAGCGGTGGGCCGGGCAGCGGTGGGTCTGGCGCCGAGGGGGCCGGCACAAGCGAACCCGGCAGCGGTGGCCCGGGCGCCGAGGCGCCTGGCACCCGCGAACCCGACGGTGTCCTCACCGGGGACGCGCTGACCAGGACGATCTCCGCGGCGGCGCTGGCCGCCCGGGACCGGCTGGACCCGGACGCCGGCGTCATGATCCAGGCGGTGTGGTTCGACGCGTCCGGGGGCACCTGGCCGGCCTGCCGTCCGGCGGGATCGGTTACGGGCTGCTGCGCCATCTCAACCCGCGGACGGGGCCGGAGCTGGCGCGGCTGGGCGCCCCGCGGATCGAGTTCAACTACATGGGCAGGTTCGGCGTCCCGGAGGCGACGGACTGGTCCTGCTCCGCCGAGCCGGACGCGGTGGACCTCGACGCCGACGGGGACATGCCGGAGGAGCACTGCCTGGTGGTGAACTCGCTGACCGAGGACCGTCCGGGCGGGCCGGAGCTGGCCGTGTTCTGGTCCTGGCCGTCCGGTGTGCTGGCCGAGGACGCCGTCCGCGAGCTGGCCGAGAGCTGGTTCCAGGCCCTGGACGCGCTGGTGACCCACGCCACCGGACGGCCGGAGCGCGCATGATCACGATTCTTGCCGCGCGCCCGGCGGCCACCGGGAAAACCAGGCACCGGCAAAACCCGCGGTGGCCAGGAGCGATATCGGAAAATCCTGAAAGAAGCCGTGGCAATATTGTGGACAATGGCGTGGCCCATGATGATTCCCGTCGACCGTGATCGAGAACTGACTGTGATCGAGAACTGAGTTTCGGCAGGGTCCCGGGAGAACCGGTCGGGAGAACCGGGCCCAGGAGAACAACGGAACAGTGGAACAGCAGAACCGGAGAAGGGGGACACCCATGACCAACCCGTTCGAGGATCCCGACGGCGTCTACACCGTCCTGGTCAACGCCGAGGGGCAGTACAGCCTGTGGCCGGACTTCATCGACGTCCCGGCCGGCTGGACGGTCGAGCACGGCCCGGGCCCACGCCAGGAGTGCCTGGACTACATCGAGACTGTCTCTTATACACATCTGACGCTGCCGACGATCTTACGCGTGTAGGT
>NZ_CAKKTL010000140.1:0-13870 GCF_920664355.1 Protofrankia sp. CiP1_Cm_nod2 | reverse complement strand
GTATATGCCGCTACAGCAGCACGCTTTCGCCGATGTGGCGGATGTTCACGACCGGCTGCGAGCGGCCGGCTACCTGGCGGATCATGCCATAGCGACGACGGTCTTCCTCGCGGACCGGCTCCGCAAGCCGCTGCTCGTCGAGGGGCCGGCCGGCGTGGGCAAGACCGAGCTCGCCAAGGCCCTCGCGTCCGCGACCGGCGCCGAACTGATCCGTCTACAGTGCTACGAGGGGCTGGACGAGGCCCGGGCGCTGTACGAGTGGAACTACAAGAAGCAGCTCCTGCGCATCCAGGCCGGTCGTGACGAGGCCTGGGACGAGACCCACGACGACATCTTCAGCGACGAGTTCCTGCTGTCCCGGCCGTTGCTGACCGCGATCCGGCGCACCGAGCCGACCGTGCTGCTCGTCGACGAGACCGACAAGGCCGACGTCGAGGTCGAGGGCCTGCTGCTGGAGGTGCTCTCCGACTTCCAGGTGACCATCCCCGAGCTGGGCACGATCGTCGCTCACCAGCGCCCGCTCGTGGTGCTGACCAGCAACGCGACCCGGGAGCTGTCCGAGGCGCTCAAGCGCCGCTGCCTGTACCTGCACCTGGGCTACCCGTCCCCGGCGCGGGAGAAGGAGATCGTCCTCGCCTGTGTGCCGGAGCTGCCCGAGCGGCTGGCTGAGGCGATCGTCGGCACGATCCGGGCGCTGCGCGCGATGGAGCTGAAGAAGGTCCCGTCGATCGCCGAGACGATCGACTGGGCGCGGACGGTCCTGGCGCTGGGGATCGACACCTTCGACGAGGAGGCCGTGGCGTCCACCCTGGGTGTCGTCCTCAAGCATGTGAGTGATCAGGCGCGAGCCATCGGCCAGCTCAAGCTCGGCTCTAACTGATCGTTCCCAGCCTGGGTTTTTATAACATAAAGTAACATTATGTTGCACTATGTGACCCGATGGGATGCCGGGTATGAGTCTGCTGGACCGTACGGTGGTGTTCACTGCCGCGCTGCGACAGGCGGGGATGGCGGTGAGCAGCGCCGAGACCGTGGACGCCGTCCGCGCGCTCACAGCCGTCGGGCCGCTCGACAGGGAGGCGCTGCGCGCCGGGTTCGCGGCGACGATGTGCAAACGCCCGACCAACCGGGTGACCTTCGACACACTGTTCGACCTCTACTTCCCGCCGGTGATCGGTGACGGGCTGTCCGTTGACGACTTCCTGGCCGGCGAGGACGGCACACCGGGAACGGCAACGGATCCGAGCCGGCCGGCCGGCGCGCCCGACAGCGAAAACGATCTTGAGCTGTTGCGCCAGGCCCTGCGCGGGGAACTGCTGGACGTCCTGCTGCGCGGGGACGACGAGGAGCTGCGCCGCCTCGCCCGCGAGGCCGTGACCAGGTTCGGGTCGGCGCCGGGCGCGCCCGGCCGGCGCTCCTGGTTCGCCTACCGGGCCCTGCGGGCACTGTCCCCGGACACCCTGGTCGCCGACCTGCTGAGCGCGATGCTCGGCGACCAGGAGGCCGGCGGCCTCGCCGAGCGGGTCGCCCGGCAGACGATCATTGAGCGCATCCGTGCCTTCGAGGAGATGGTCGCCAGCGAGGTGCGTCGCCGGCTCGCCGAGGAACGCGGGGCCGACGCGGCCGCGAAGAGCGCGGTCAAGCCGCTGGCGGAGCAGGTCGACTTCCTGCGCGCCTCCCAGCGGGACCTGGCGGAGCTGCGCCGCCTGGTCCACCCGCTCGCCCGCAGGCTCGCGACCAGGCTGACCGCGCGTCGCCGCCTCGGGCGCTCCGGCCGGCTCGACTTCCGCCGCACGGTGCGCTCCTCGCTGGCCACCGGCGGGGTGCCGCTGGAGACCCGTCACCGGCCGCACAAGCCGCACAAGCCCGAACTCGTCGTGCTGTGCGACGTCTCCGGGTCGGTGGCGTCGTTCGCGCACTTCACGCTGTTGCTGACGCATGCGCTGCGGGAGCAGTTCGCCCGGGTCCGGGCGTTCGCGTTCATCGACACCACCGACGAGATCACCCGTTTCCTGCGGGGAGCCGACCTCGGCGACATGATGGCGCGGATAGCCAACGGAGCCGACCTGGTGTGGTTCGACGGGCACAGCGACTACGGGCACGCCTTCGAGGTGTTCGCCGACCGGTATCCGGAGGCGGTCGGCCCGAAGACCTCCCTGCTCGTGCTCGGGGACGCCCGCAACAACTACCGCGCGACCGCCGCGCCGGTGTTCGGGAAGCTGTGCGCGCAGGCCCGGCACGCCTACTGGCTCAACCCCGAGCCGCGCACCTACTGGGGCTCGGGCGACTCGGCCACCCGCGCCTACGCCGACCTGGTCGACGAGATGGTCGAATGCCGCAACGTCGAACAGCTCCAGACCTTCATCGAACGCCTCCTGCCCTCCTGAGCCGATCGTCTTCACCCTGGCGGACGTTTCACGACGTGATCGGGAAATTGGGGTGAACCGAAGCGGCTGGGCGAGCGTCCAACCTTCCAGGAGCTGGCAGCGTGAGAGCTGACACCTGACGGAAGGGTGGCCACCGGGATGGTCAGAACAGGTCCGGACGTACAGGATCCCGACAGCGCCCCGGCGGCGCCCGCGACGACGGCGGTGGCGCCACCACCAGGGCCGGCATCGACTTCGGTGGCGACATCGGCGTCGGCGCCTGGCGCGGACTGGTGGGGCGGTGCCGCGACGGCCCCGGAAGGCGCGACGGCCGGAGGAGGCGCGGCGGCCACGGGAGGGCTGGCGGGCGCGAGGGGCGCGGGCGTGCGCGGCATCTCCAGGCGGCGCGTGATCGGCGTGGCGGTCGTCGTCGGGGTCGTGGCCGTTGTCGGCGGTGTTGTCGCGATCGGTAGCTGGTCGGATACCTCCGGCTCGTCGTCGAGTTTCCCGCTGCCAGCCATCGACATGCCGCTGTCACAGCCGGGGTCGTCCGCTGTGGGCGGTGACGGGCAGGCCGCGGGCGATTCGCGGATGGTCGCGCCGGTCGCGCCGGTCGCGCCGGGGGAGCCGGGGCTACAGGGGGCGTCGTCCGCGCCCGTGGCCGGCGGCGCACGTGCGGCCGAATCCGGAGCCGGGTCCGGCCTCGCCGCCGGCTCCGCGCCGACGGCGCGGGCCGCCGACCCGGCCCGGCCGGCCGGAGCCGAGCCCAGGATCGTCCGGACCGGCTCGATGTCGCTTCAGGTGCGTCCGGGCGGCGTCGACGCGGCGGTCACCGCCGTCTCGACGGCGGCGCAGGGGCTGGGCGGCTATCTCGCCTCGCTGGACAGCGCCGGCACCCCGGGCGCCTCCGACGACGGCCAGCAGCGCGCGACCGTCACCCTGCGGGTGCCGACCAGGTCGTTCGACGACCTGCGCGGCCAGGTCGGGAAGGCCGGCGAGGTCCGGGCATCGACCGTCTCCTCACAGGACGTCACCGGCGAGTACGTGGATCTCCAGGCCCGGCTGAAGGCGCTGAGCGGTTCGCGCGACACCTACCTGGCCCTGCTGGGCAAGGCCGGCTCGATCGGGGAGGTTCTCGCCGTCCAGCAGCGGATCGACGACGTGCAGGCACGGATCGAACAGCTCGAGGGGCAGCGCCAGGTGCTGGCCGACGCCAGTGACCTCGCGACCCTCACGATACGGATCAGCGAGCGGGGAGCGGTCACGACCAGGCCGGACCCGGACGACGACGACGGCCTGACCGGGGCGCTGCGGCTGTCCTGGGACCGTTTCACCGGCGGAGTGGCCGTGATCGTCGGCCTGATCGGGCCGATCGTCCTGGTCGGGCTGCTGGCCGGGGCCGGTTTCGCCGGCTACCGCCTCCTGCGACGGGTCCGCACCCGTACCCGGACGCCCACCGCCCCGGGCACACCGACACCGTAAGCCACGACACCGTAAGCGCCAACTGCCGCAGGACAACCGACGTCACACCGAGGACGTCAGACCAGGAGACAGAAAGAAGCCGGAACCTGTGGCTCCGCAGCGTCGCCAGGCGGCGCCAACAAACAGGGGCCGGGAATACAGGGCAATCGGCGGTGTGGCAGCACGGCGCGACAACACGGGGGACGCCAGGGGCGGGTCCCGGGGCGGGAGAGACGCCCCGGAGCCCCCGGCGTGGCGACACGGGGGGGCCACGCCGGGGGCCTCGGCGACGCCGCGATGCCGTGGGGGGAGAACCTCAGCGACGCAGCGCGGCGTCCACGACCGCCTGGGCCTCGGCGAGGACCGTCTCAAGATGCCCGGGGCCGCGGAAGCTCTCCGCATAGATCTTGTAGACGTCCTCGGTGCCGGACGGCCGGGCGGCGAACCAGGCGTTCTCGGTGACGACCTTCACCCCGCCGATCGCCGCCCCGTTGCCCGGGGCGTGCGACAGCGCGGCGCGCACCGGCTCGCCGGCGAGTGTGCTGGCGTCGAGGTCCGCCGGGGTGAGGGAGGTCAGGATCTTCTTCTGCGCGGGGGACGCCGCCGCGTCGACCCGGCGGTAGGCGGGCGCGCCGAACCGGCCGGTCAGCTCCTCGTACAGGCGTCCCGGGTCCCGCCCGGTGACGGCGGTGATCTCCGCGGCGAGCAGGCAGGGGATCAGGCCGTCCTTGTCGGTGGTCCAGACCCGGCCGTCGCGGCGCAGGAACGACGCCCCGGCGCTCTCCTCCCCGCCGAAGCCGAGCGAGCCGTCGACCAGCCCGTCCACGAACCACTTGAAGCCGACCGGGACCTCGACGAGGCCGCGCCCGAGCCCGGCCGCCACCCGGTCGATCATGCTGGAGCTGACCAGGGTCTTGCCGACCGCCGCCGCGCCCGGCCAGTCGGCGCGGTGCGCGAACAGGTAGGAGATGGCCGCCGACAGGTAGTGGTTGGGGTTGAGCAGGCCGGCCGCCGGGGTCACGATGCCGTGCCGGTCGGCGTCGGCGTCGTTGGCCAGCGCCACGTCGAAGGAGTCCTTCAGCCGCAGCAGGGAGGCCATCGCGTACGGTGACGACGGATCCATCCGGATCTTGCCGTCCCAGTCGACGGTCATGAAGCCGAACCGCGGGTCGATGGTGGCGTTGACCACGTCCAGGTCGAGTTTGTAACGCTCGGCGATGGCCTGCCAGTAGACCAGGCTCGCCCCGCCCAGCGGGTCGACACCGATGCGCACCCCCGCGCCGCGGATGGCGTCGAGGTCGATCACGGACGGCAGGTCGTCGACGTAGGCCGAGACGTAGTCGTGCACGGTGGCCGCGGCCCGGGCCCGCTCGAGGGAGACCTGTTGGACGCCGCGCAGCCCGTCGGCGAGCAGGGCGTTCGCGCGGTCCTGGATCCAGGAGGTGATGGTCGTGTCGGCCGGCCCGCCGTTCGGCGGGTTGTACTTGAACCCGCCGTCCGCCGGGGGATTGTGCGACGGCGTGACGACGATCCCGTCCGCGGTCCCGCCCGGCCGGGTGGCGGCGGCCTGGCCGACGGCCCCGCGGCCGGTGTTGTGCGTGAGGATCGCGTGGGAGATCACCGGGGTGGGGGTGGCCTCGTCGCCGGGGGCGACGCGCACGTCCACCCCGTGCGCGGCCAGCACCGTCAGCGCGCTGTCGCGGGCCGGCGCGGACAGGGCGTGCGTGTCGATGCCGAGGAACAGCGGCCCGGCCACCCCGTGCGCGGCGCGGTGCTCGCAGATCGCCTGCGTGACCGCGACGATGTGGTCGGCGTTGAAGGAGCGTCGCAGTGACGATCCGCGGTGCCCGGACGTCCCGAACGCGACCCGCTGGGAGGCCTCGGCGGGGTCGGGATGCTCGTCGTGGTAGGCGGCCAGCAGCGCGTCCACGTCGATGAGGATGTCGGGTGGCGCGGGCCGGCCCGCGAGCGGACTGGGCGGCATCAGGCGGGCCCCCTCGGGCGGAAGAAGTGGCAGGCACGGGCAACCGGTCACGGCCAGCCCAAAATGGTTGCGACACTTCAAGCCTAGCGGGCCTGCGGCGGGGCACGGTCACGGCCGCTTCCCGGTGGCTGCCGAACTTCCCGCCGCCCCCGGCTTTCCCGCTGACCCCCGGGTTTTCCGCCGGCACCCGGGTTTTCCGCCGGCACCCGTGGTTTTCCCGCCGGCACCCGGTTGTCCCGCACGGTGCCCGCAAGCGTCGTTCCCGTGGTCTGCCGCGGGTCCGGCGCCCGTCCGTCCCGATGCGCTGTCTCCTCGCTTTCTTCGCTCGTCAGGCCCGGTGTGTGACAGCGGTCCTGACGGGCGCCGTCAGATGTGATACATCCGGCGAGATGTCGAAACCACGCCGTGCTCCGGTTACTGTCCGTTCGTGAGGCTCGGTGTGATGGGCGGGACCTTCGACCCGGTGCACAACGGCCACCTGGTGGCCGCCAGCGAGGTCGCCGCCCTGTTCGACCTGGACGAGGTGGTCTTCGTCCCCAGCGGGCAGCCGTGGCAGAAGGCCGACCGGGAGGTGTCGCCGGCCGAGGCCAGATACCTCATGACCTTTCTCGCGACGGCGGGTAACCCTCGTTTCACGGTGAGCCGGATCGACGTCGACCGCAGCGGGCCGACCTACACCATCGACACGCTGCGTGACCTGCGCCGCCAGCGCGGCGACGCCACGCTGTTCTTCATCACCGGCGCGGACGCGCTGGCGCAGATCCTCAGCTGGCGGGACGTCCAGGAGCTGTTCGGGCTGGCCCACTTCGTGGGCGTCACCCGGCCCGGCTACCAGCTCGAGCTCGACGCGAGCCTGCCGGTGGACGCCGTCAGCCTGCTGGAGGTGCCGGCACTGGCGATCTCGTCGTCCGACATCCGGGCCCGGGTCAGCCGTGGGGCACCGATCTGGTACCTCACCCCGGACGGGGTGGTGCGTTTCATCGCCAAGAGCGGCCTGTACCGGCCACACGACCCGGCCGGTCGGACCGATCCCGCCGGCCCGGCCGGCCTGACCGGTCCGGCGGGCCAGCATAGCCGGCGTGGGGCAGATCCAGGCCCGTGAAAGTGTTGTCTGTGTCAGGCTGGACAGGCAGCACGCAGGCTGGTCCGGCGCACGCCCGCGGCCCAGCCGGTCGGTCATCGACGGAAACGGAGGATGAACCGGCCGTACCAGCGCGGGTGACGGTCCCGGCCGACGATCCACCGACGACCGACCGGAGCCCGACAACCATCCAACCCGGAGAGGTGTATTCGTGACCGCATCCCCGCGAGCCGTCGAGCTCGCCCTCGAAGCGGCGCAGGCCGCGGCGGACAAGCTCGCCCGCGACATCGTCATCCTCGATGTCAGCGAGCGTCTTGCCATCACGGACTGCTTCCTCGTCGCGTCCGCGGACAACGAACGGCAGGTCAAGGCCGTCGTCGACGGGATCGAGGAGCGGCTGCGCGGCTTCGGCGCCAAGCCGGTCCGCCGCGAGGGGGAACGCGAGGGACGCTGGGTGCTGCTCGACTTCGCCGACATCGTGGTGCACGTGCAGCACGGCGAGGAGCGGACGTACTACGACCTGGAACGGCTGTGGAAGGACTGCCCACGGATCACCTTCACCGACCGTGACCTCGCCCGCCGGGTGGAAGTGGCGGCCCCCGGCGCTGGCCGCCGGTGAGGGTCCTGCTGTGGCGTCACGGCCGCACCGCCTGGAATGAGCTGGGCAGGTTCCAGGGGCAGGCCGACCCGCCGCTGGACGCCACCGGCCGGGCCCAGGCCCGGCTGGTGGCACCGGCGGTCCGCGCGCTCGCGCCGGACGTCGTGGTCTCCTCGGACCTGCTGCGCTGCCGGTCGACCGCCGCCGAGCTGGGCCTGACCGTCCAGGTGGACGCCCGGCTGCGCGAGATCGCGCTGGGGGAGTGGTCGGGCCTGACCGCGCGACAGGCCGCGGAGCGCTTCCCCGCGGAGGCGGCGGCCTGGCACCGCGGCGAGGACGTCCGCCGCGGCGGCGGCGAAACCTACGAGGAGGTCGGCGCCCGGGCGATCGCCGTCGTGGAGGATCTCCTCGCCGGCGGGCCGCCCGGCGACGACAGGCTGGTCGTGCTGGTGCTCCACGGCGGCACCGCCCGCGCCCTCATCGGCCGGCTGCTCGACGTACCGCCGTCGACGTGGTGGGCCTTCGGCCCGCTGGGGAACTGCCGATGGTCGCTGCTGCGCCGCTCCCACGGGCGGTTCCGCCTGCTCGAGCACAACAGCGGCCCCCTCGCCGCCGCCCCCCGCGAAGATCTTCGGACGCCGTCGGCAAGCCTGCCCACGCAGACCACCTCGCCCACCTCCCCCACCTCGCCCACCCCGTCCACCCTCGACGCCACGACCGCCCCCGACATCGAACCGGTACACTCGCCGAGTACCTCCTGAACGGGACCCCCCGAACGGGCACTCGGCAGGACCTGTAAGGTGTGCAGAGCAGGCAAGCGGTACGGGGGGAACGACAGGGGAGACAGGCAACAGGGCGGGTAGCGGTAACACATCTGGGGCTGTGGCGCAGTCTGGTAGCGCATCACACTGGCAGTGTGAGGGTCAGGGGTTCGAATCCCCTCAGCTCCACGGGCTAACTTTCCGTGCTCACTGAACTACGTTCAGTTTCGCCGGGGCCGCGATGTTTACCCAGGGGGGGCGACCCCCTGGAACCCCCGGTGCCGGGCTTCGCCCGGCCGGGGGGTCGAGTAATCGAGTAATAAGGTAGAGAGAACGACGAAGCCTATGTGTTTGGCTGCTTCCTGAGGATGCGGTCACTGCTGTGTCTGTGCCCTTGGGGACCAATCCGCTATGAGTGTTGTGGCTGGCCGGAGCGGCCAAAAGATCTGACGGCATAACGACGCAGAGGGCCCAATGCGGCTGTGTCTCGGACGATCCGGTACGCTGCGTTCCGTGAGTCTGCCTATCCGTGACCTGGGAGATCATGAGATCCTGTCCCAGTACGGCAACCGGTACAAGCCGCTCGGCGGGCCGGCTTTCCGCCGCAGGCCACGATGGGGACGGGAGCAGGCGGTGTCCGTCATCATCGGAGACGTCACACCGAAACAGGCAGCCACTACAATCGGCCTGAACCAAGGCGCGGCGACGGTGTCCGTCGTACCGTAGTGGGCAGACTGGAAGCAGCGGGCTTCTACGTTCGTCATGCTCCCAGTCCCATGAACCCGGATCATGCCCTGGTAGGACGCCACGGCGACTGGACGGAGGACGTCAGCCGGGCATTCGATGCCTGCTTCGACGAGCCGGAATGGGAGGACCCGACGTGAGCGATCTTGTCACCCTTGAAGAGCGGGCCAACCCGTGGCATCCAACAGCCAGTACGGTCGACGGCCCTGTTCTCAACTTCTATGATATCCCCCTCCTCGGTCTTTTCTCTCAGGACTGGCATCACTTTCTTTACCAGAGCATCCTCGATCTGGAAGACATCGGGTTCTGGGTCTACACGCCACTTACCGAACACGAGCGTATAGAGATCGAAACCGCATCAGGTAATGAACTGTCAACCGCGCTGCAAAAACTGCGCGACGGACGGAAAGTCACCGTTGCCTTCGCGGCTGACGACGGCATCGTTATGAGTGAGAACCTTGCCTCCGGCTCCGATGTGGTTATGGTCAAAGGTCTCCTGGAAGCCGTCAGCCGCCGCCTGAAGCTCGTCGAACAGGTTTCTGTAGCCGTCTGACCCCTCCTGTCCGAGTTCTCTGAGGAGCGAATTACCTGACCGCGGATGGGCTGGGCCGGGGTGTTGGGTAGCCCGGGGGATCTCACCCCAGGCCGTCCGGGCTCTGGTGGTGATCAGATCAGATCACCGCATTCTTGGACGTTGGGAATTCGGATGTTGTTGCTGAGGGCTGTTGCGGAGCAGTCGAGGGCGGTGGGATGGCGCGGATTGTGGGGACATAAGGGCGGAGTATGGCCCATCCGTCAGCCGGTAGCGTGACCAAAGTTGTGACGGGTTGCCCGGTGGCTGTTTCCCAGATCCGTACCGTGTTGTCGCTGCTGGCGCTGGCGCTGGCGAACAGGGTGCCATCGGGGGAGAACACCACCGTCTCGACGCTGTTGGTGTGGTCGGTGAGGGTGTGCTGGCAGGTGCCGGTGGTTGTTTCCCAGACCCGTACCGTCCCGTCGTTGCTGGCGCTGGCGAGCAGGGTGCCGTCGGGGGAGAACACCACCGTCTCGACGCTGTTGGTGTGGTCGGTGAGGGTGTGTTGGCAGGTGCCGGTGGTTGTTTCCCAGATCCGTACCGTCCCGTCGTTGCTGGCGCTGGCGAGCAGGGTGCCGTCGGGGGAGAACACCACTGTGTTCACGATCCCGGTGTGGGCGGTGGCGACGCGGAGGATGGTGGCGGTGTTCGGGTCGGCGAGCACGACCGCGTTGCCGGAGGCGTAGGCGAGCAGGGTGCCGTCGGGGGAGAAGGCCACGGCGCGGACGAAGTTGGCTGGTGGGGTGACAACGGTCGGCTCGTCGCGTCCGGTGACCGCGGCGGGATGCAGCTCAGGGCTGTCCAGGGCGGCGGAATCGGTGTGGCAGCCGAGCAGCACGGCACGGCTCCAGTCGCTGGCGGTCAGGGTCACACCGGTCAACGTGCAGGAGACCAGCCGGGCGCTGGTGAGATCGGCCCTGGTCAGGTCCGCGCCGGACAGGTCGACGTCGGTGAAGTTGGCCCTGTTCAACCGACTTTGGCGCATGTGGGCATGCTGGAGAGTCGTACCGGCCAGTTGCGCGTCGGTGAGATCCGCTCCGGACAGGTCGGCGCCGGTCAGATCGAGACCGGCCAGGCTGATACCGGGCAGGGAGGCGCCGACGAGCTTGGCGCCGCGGGCCAGGGCCGGGTCGAGGACGCGGGCGAAACCGAGCGCGTTGGCCCGGGCGGCATGGGTGGCGGTGGGGTCGGTGAGTACGGTGCGCGCCCAGCGTGTGGTGGCCTGCTTGCCGGCGAGGCCGATGACGAAGTCGGTCATCAACGTGGAGATGGGCCGCAGCGCGAGAAGATCCTCGTCAGCTGTGCCGGCCCGCAGCTGTGGCGCGCAGGCGGCGGCGAGCAGGTACTCCATGACGGAGGCGTGGATGAAGGCGAACGTGTCCTCGCCGGTGCGTACGAGCAGGGTGCCGGAGCCGACCTGATGGGCGGCCTGCCCTTCCTCGATGCCGTGGGCGTCGAGGCTGGTCAGTACCCGCCCGGTCGTCGTGGCCAGCTCGTTGACGCTGATCGTCCGGTCCGTGGTCTGCCACAGCTTCACCGCCAGCGCGGTCAGCGCCTGCCACCGGTCGTCCGTCGTCAGCGCCGGGGCGGCGCCGCTCGGGCGGGCCCGTTTCGACTCGAAGTCGAGCCACAGGTTCAGCAGCTCCTTGTACAGGTCCGCCGATGTGATCGTCCCGGTGCGGGCCTGGGCCGCCCGGAGCCGCTGTTCGTCGAGCCGGGCGATGAAGCCGAGCATCCGTGGGTTGCGGGACAGCCCAAGAAGATCACGGATGTCGTGGATGAGCGCCAGGCGTCCGGCTGCCCTGTCCCTGTCGCCGTTGTAGAAGCGGGTGAGGAACTCCTCGATCTGCCCGTCGGTGAAATCCTCCAGGCCCACGACCCGGCTCGCGGTCAGGGTGTCCACCCGCCGGGCGAGCGCGGTACGCACCTGCTGGTCGGACCGGAAATGCTGGCTGCGGCTCGTCAGCACGATTTTCGCCTGCCCGTCGAGGGCGTCCAGCAGGGTGCTCAGATGGTCGGCGGCCCGCTCGTAGGTGACCCGCAGTGCCAGCTCGTCGAACCCGTCGAAGAGCAGCGCGATCCTGCCATGGCGCAGCATGTAGCGGAACCGTTCCCGGTCGAACCGGGTGACCCCGGCCGCCAGCAGGTGCGCGGCGACGAGCTCGTCGACTCCGTGGCTCTTCTCCAGATGCCGCAGCTCCACCAGGAGCGGAATGACGTGCCCGAGCCGGTCGGGCAGGGTGCGGGCCAGCTCGTGCAGCAGGAACGTCTTGCCTCGTCCGAAGTCACCGAGCAGGAGCACGAACTGCGGCTGGTCGGACGCCAGCCAGTCCACGACCTGCCCCAGGGCGTCCGTGCCGGCCACGGGCTCCCGGGTGTCGAGGCGCCGGAACCGCTGCGGCAGGTAGAAGTCCGGTCGGTACAGCGGATCGTTCTCCAGCCGGACGGTCTGCGTGGCCGTGTAGTCGCGCAGGTCCATCAGGCCCTGGTACTCGACGAAACTGATCAGCCGTACGCCCTGCCGCCACGTGGTCTCCACCAGCCCCTGTTCCGGGGGACGCCCGCCGTAGACCAGATCGGAGACGAGCTGGGGATCGGTCGCGGCGTACCCGCGGTGCACCCGGCGGACGAACGTCTCCACCGCCGTCTGATCCGGATCGCCTTCCAGGACTCCCACCGGATGCTGGGTGACCACCGTTCCTTCCCGGCAGGTCACCCGCAGATAGCTGGGCCCGTCCACCGTGGCGGCCATTTCCAGGACGTTGGCCTCTCCCAGCTGTCCGGCATGACGCAGCCGTGTCACCTCCGCGACCCGGGACAGGAAACGCCTGTGAGAATCCGGGCCATCGTCGACGCCCGCCCGGCGGAGCTCCCGGATCTCCTCGACAGCCTCTCCGTACCGCCCTCGCGCCTTGTCCGGTTCCCCGGCCGCCGTGTCCGGCTCGGGAGGGAACGTCGTGTCCGCGGCTGTCCAGAAGGAGCTGGTGGTGCCGGTGCGGGCGGTGTTCCTGGCCGGCTGACCGGCCGGTTCGTCTGTCCACCGCTGTTCCTCGCCGCCGGCTCGCAAGTCGCCGGTTCGCAGGACCCGCAGCCGTTTGTCCACGCCTTTCCGGTCGATCCGGGCCAGCTGGTAGCAGGCGGCGATTCCCTCCGACAGCGCGGAGACGGGCACCGGCAGGAACAGGCATCCCTCACCCGCTCCGGGGGGCTGCTGGGAGCCGCATCCCGCCAGCAGCAGGTTCAGCCGGGGGCTGAGCTCGCCCAGGACCGCGGCGGCATCCACCGCCACCTCCGGTGAGCTCGACGTGGCGAGGTCGAGGTTGTGGTGGACGGCGGCGATCCGCAGCCAGCCGCGCCGCTGATAGTCCGCGAGCCGCTCGGCGAACCAGTGGGCCTGCGCCGCCCCGATCCGGCCCTGCTGCTCGCCGTCCCGATGGCTGATCCCGATCGTGGAGTTCAGCCCCGCGACCACGATCTTCAGATCTTCGAGAGGGAACAGCGTCCACTCCTGCCCCACCGCGAACGTCGCCGCCGGCCCCGGCCCGTAGAACGAGGTGAACATTCGTTCGAAATGGCGCCATTTCGGCCAGTAAGGGACGGCCGGCTCCTCCTCGTCCGCCTCGCAGGAGTCGAAGTAGGAGCGGCACGCCGCCCGGTTGACATCCCGATCACCTGGGACGACAGCCAGCCGCGACCGGCCCAGGCCCCAGCGGTTCAGCAGCGTGTCGAACAGGTCGACCGCCTGCTCGTACTCGCTGCGGCGGCCGTGTTCGGCGATGTTCCCCGTCGCCACCACCAGATCGGGGTAGTCTCCCCAGCCGGCCGCGGTCTCCTCCACCTCGGTCGCCAGCAGATCCGCGAACCGGGCCACGTCCATGTCCGTGCGGCCCATGCGCAACCGCGGCAGGTGCAGCACCGTCACCCCGGCGGCCGCGGAGGCGGTGGCGCCGGCCGGGCCGGGGAAGCGCACCCGCTCCCCGGCCGCCGCCGAGGAGCCGTCCGTCCCCGACGAGCCGCCCGGCCAGGGAACGTCCTCGTCCAGGTCCGGAGGCTGTGGACCCCGTACCCCGTCGATCAGCCGGGTCCGTGCGTCTCCTCGTCGCAGCCGAGCAGACTGATGCGGCTCAGCCGTCCCACCAGGGGCGTGGGCTCACATGGCGCGACCATGACCGGGACGAAGAAACGGCGGATTCAAGCGATCATAGCGACGCATGCTTTGCCAGCAAATCATTGAAGACTGTCTCTTATACACATCTCCGAGCCCACGAGACAAGAGGCAATCTCGTATGCCGTCTTCTGCT
>NZ_CAKKTL010000139.1:0-13881 GCF_920664355.1 Protofrankia sp. CiP1_Cm_nod2 | reverse complement strand
CCCGGCGCCGCGCCACCCACCTCGGCCGCCCCGCCGTCCGCGCCGGTGGGCGCCGCGGCCGGGCCGCCCGCGGCGCTCGACGACGAGCTGATCACCGCCGGTGTGCCTGCCGTTGGTGGCGGGTCACGCTCCCTGCCGCCGGTGCCCCAGATGCTCCCGCCCCACGTCACCCGGCCGACGGCGGTGGCGACGACCGGCGTCACGGCACGGCCGTCGCCACCGCGGACCGGCCCGCCCATCCAGCCACCGCCCGTCCAGCCACTGCCCGTCCAGACCGAGCAACCGCCACCGCCACCGGTCGTGCCGCTGGTCACAACGACACCGTCGACCGGTGTGCCGGTGCCCACCCAGGCGGCGGGCTCCTGACAGGAAGCCCGGCAGGGGCGTTGCGGCGGGTACGGTGGCCGGGCGGGTGGCAGCGCCGCCCAGGTGACCGGTGGGCCCGTTCGTCCGGAGGCGGCTGATACAGCGTCCTCATGGCCTGCCGGGCCCGCCGGGCCAGGGCGGCTGGCGAGTCGGCAGCGGCGCGGCCGTACCGCGTTCGTGCCACCGTCAGCGTCGTCGGAGGTCACAGATGCAGCAGGGGCAGGACACACGGTGATCAACGCCGGGACGGCGTCCTCGGCGCTGTCGGTGCGCTGCGCCGAGTGGACGTGGGAGCAGGGTGTCGACCCGATCGGCTCCGCCCTGGAGTGCGACACCTTCCTGCTCGTCGAGACGCCGCCACCGTGGCCGCGGGACGTCGGCGACATACCGGCCCTCGCCGACGTCGTGCCCGGCCTGCCGCGCGGTGCCCGGCTGCTCGCCGTCGCACCGGCCGACGGCCCCGCCACGGCCGCCGGCAGCCGGGCCGCGACCACGGCGGAAGCGGACAGGGGCGAAGCGGGCAACGGTACTGATCGTGGCGGAGGACGGCGCGGCGTCCGAGTCACACTGTGGCGCCGCCGGAACTCCAACGGTCTCCAGGGCAGCGACCACATCGTCCCCCGGGAGCGCCTCACCGAGGGCATCCTCGGCCTCCTCGACCGTGACCGCGGCCCCGGCCTCGATGCCGTCCGAAATCATGATCGGAATGGTGGCCGCGGCCTCGGTGTGCGTCCGGGCCCTGGCCATGGTGCCGAGCCCGGCGCCGACCCGAGGCTCGGCCGAGGCCGGGACGACGCCGACGAGTGGCCGCCGGCCCGGCCGGCTCCCGCCGAGATCCTGCTGTGCGGCCATGGCCGGCGGGACCGCTGCTGCGGCCGGGCCGGCGCCCGCCTGCACCTCGAGGTGAGATCCTCCTGGCCCGGCGTGCGGGTCCGGCGGTGCAGCCACACCGGCGGCCACCGGTTCGCCCCGACCGGTTTCACCTTCCCGGACGGGCGGGCCTGGGGCTTCCTTGACGCCCCGGCCCTCGACGGGATCGTGCGGCGCGCCAACACCCCCGCCGAGCTGCGCGGACGGTACCGGGGGAGCACCGCGCTCGACCAGTGGGGGCAGGTGGCCGAGCGGGAGCTGTTCGAGCGTTTCGGCTGGGGCTGGCTCGACCACGAGCTCACCGCCTCCCGCACCGAGGTCGCAGCCAGCGGCCGACTGGCAACGGTGGAGCTGGCCTGGCAGGGACCGACCGGCGCCGCAACAGCCACCGCGTCCGTCGCGGTGGTCCGAAACGTCCCCGTCCCGCTCTGCGGCGAAGCCCTGGACCACGCCGAAAAAACCAGCCCCGAGCTGTCCCTGCGCTCAATCGAGATCCGACGGACCCGCGGAACTCAGGGGCCGAGGATGGAGAACGACGCGACGGCGACGGCGGTAAGCAGGCCGTAGGCGAGGCCGGTCAGACTGATCTGGCCGGTTCCGGCTGCCGGTAGGTCTACGACGAACGCCACCCCGATGATCATCGCGGCCAGTGCGATCGGCACTGTCGCGGCTGGCCGTCTGCGATGAGTCAGCAGCGACCACAGGACGACGAGAGCGGGCGCCATGTTCTGTAGCACGATGGCCATGGCGACCGGCAGGCGTGCGATAGCCAGGAACAGGGCGGCATTGGCGGTGCCGACGGCCAGCCCGAACATGAGGGTGTGCCCGAACCGGGAGTGTTTCCACCGACAGGCGCTCGATCGCCGTCGCGGGTGTGCCAGACATAACTGAACAGGCCGAGGCCCACGGCGGTGATGTAGGTCCGTGCCTCCACCAGTTCGAGGGGGTTGACCCGCACGGCGGCGCCGCGGTCCTGGGCCGCGTGCATGAGCCCGACGCTGGTGTCGGTGGCCGGGTCGAGCCGGTCGAGCTCGTCGACGACGAGGACGACGTTCATCGCGGCCTCGACCGGGGCCCGGTGCGGCCCGGTGGTTGTCATCGGTTGCTCCTGCTTTGGGATGTGCGGGTTCAGCCGACAGCCGGGCGGCGGCCAGCAGAGGGACGGCCGCTACTACGCGGACGCCTGGTCGGACCGGTGGTCCTGCTCGCGGCGAGCGGCGGTCGCGATCGCGTCGTCGACGGTGGCGATCTCGGGATCGGTCCAGTCGGTGTGCGCCTGGGTGGTGTAGAAGCGGACCTCGTGACCGTCCGGGTCATGAGCACCGGGCAGAATCCAGCCGATCGTGGCGAAGTGCACGCCGGCATGGGCTTCGCCCAGTGCTGTGAGCCGCCGCGCGAGCGCCTCGAGGGCCGCCCTGGTCGGCACACCGATCGAGAAGTAGTCGAAGCCCGCCGCGCGGGCGGCTCGCTCCGGGTCCAGCCGCAGGCCGAAGGCCGGCCCGCCATTGGGGTGCACCATGACCACCCCCATCAGGACGCCGTTCTCGACGAACTCGGTGCTGATCTCGTAGCCCAGACGGCTCTCGTACCAGGTACGCGAGCGGTCCAGGTCGCTCACCGGGAGCTTGACGTGATGCACCCCGTCGAGCTCTGGCGCGACAGTGTTCGTCACGGCGGACCCCCGAGTTGTGTATAGCGCAGATGCAAAAATGCAGTCCAACTGTATTGCAGTTAGACTGCATCGTATGATGAGTGATGTCAAGGGCCTGCGGGCGGCCCGGGTCGCGGAGACCGAGGAGCGGATCCTGGCCGCCGCCCACGAGCTGTTCGTCCGCGACGGGTACGCGGCCACCACTCTCACCGCGGTCGCCGACGCCGCCCGCGTCGCGCCTCGCACGGTCTACGTGCGCTTCGGAACCAAGGCCGATCTCCTGCGGCGCGTCGTCGACGTGGCCATCGTCGGTGACACTCAGGACCTCGACGTGCAGAGCCGTGAGTGGTACCAGGCCGCGCTCGTCGCGCCCACCGTCGACGAACGGATCGGCCTGCTCGCTGACGGCAGCGCCGCGCTCATGGCCCGCGCCGGCGACGTGTTCGCCGTCGCGCAGCAGGCCGAACCTCTCGAGCCCGTCATCGCCGCCGCGGCCCGCGCCGGACGCGCGGCGACCCGAGACTCGATGCGCTCTTTCTTCACCGCGCTGCGCGACGACGGACTACTTCCCGCCGGCGTCGACCTCGACTGGCTGTGTGACACCGCCGGCGTGCTCGCGCACGCCAACACTTATCTGCTGGTCCGCGAAACCCTCGGCTGGACCACCGACCAGTACCGAACGTGGCTACGCGCCACTTGGCAGCGCCTCATCGCCGCCGCGGCCACGCCGGATAGGTGAGCAGCCCGCGCCGAACCCCAAGCAGCCGGGAGCCGGCGAGCTGCTTGCGACCCGACGGCTGCTGCTGTACCGTCCAGCTTCGAAGGCTCCCGGTCCACCTCTGCTCTGCATGCCGCCCGGGGCACGGTATTTTACCCGGCCGTTGCGCTTCCAATCTGGACCTTCACGCCGCGTGCCTGTTTGCTGTTACATCAAGATCAAATATCTCGTACCCGCCTGATCCTGACATCGCAGGACCAGAGTCCGCACCCGACTGCGGTCAAGCGCACTGAAGTGCGCGAAAACTGTTAACACGGCGCGCGGCGTGTCGGAGGGCTCAATGACCTGATCGTCGGAGCGGTGGACTGCCCCCTGCCTCCGGCCCTGTTGACAGTCGATGCCAGTACCTCACCGGCGTTCCGGGCGAGCCGGCCCGGGAACGGCGCGGCGTCCAGGTGCTGATCGATGGCGGAGGGAAGGCTGCCTTCGCGCCGTGATCACGTACCAGGCGGTCGCGGAAGAGCAGGGTGAGCACGTTGCGGGTGAGGCTGGGGCTGTCCGAATCGAGTAGTCCCGAGGGCCGGGCGAGCAGGCCGAAGCCGTCGGGATAGGCGAGAACGTCGCCCAGCCGGTTGGTGACGAACGCGATTCCTGGTTCGAACAGTCCTACCGGCCAGACCACACCGGCCCACTGCGCCGGCCTCGTTCCGGCCCTGATCTGTCGGATCCGGTGGGCATCATGTCCGGTATGCCTTCCCCGGCCCACGAGACGCCGATCGAACTGGTCCGGCTCGATCCGTCCCTGCCCGACTGGGTACAGACGCTGCTCGGCGACGACACCCCGGCCTTCGACCATGCGCGGCTGTATGACCCGAACGTCCGCCCGCGGACCTACCAGGCGGACGCCATGGTGCTGCTCTACGGGCCCGACGGCAAGCCGCTGCGCGCTGTCGTCTTCGAGGTGCAGCGCGGCCGGAATCCGGAGAAACTCGCTTCCTGGAAGCTCTATATCGGGCACCTCGAGCGGGAGTTCGGGATCAAGGCCTCACTTGTGGTCTTCTTCCCCGATCCGGCCGTCGCGGACTGGTACAGCAGGCAGATCGCGCAGGACACCGTCAGCGGCGCGCAGCTTCGACCGCGGTCCGTCAAGCCCGCCAACGTGCCGGCGATCGTCGATGAGGAGCTGGCGGCCGCCTGGCCGGCGCGGATGCTGCTCTCCGCGATGTGCCATCTCGCCGATGCCGACGTCGATCTGATATTCCCGGCGCTGCTGGCTGCGCTGCTCACGTTGGCGCCGGACGCGAAGATCTTTTATCATAATGTGACGGTGGCCAGGCTGACCGCGGCGGCCCGGGCCCGATGGGAGGAGTTCCTGATGACCACGGCCGTCGGAAAGCGCTACTACGACGACATGCTGAACGAGGTCGACGCCCGGGCTGAGGCACGCGGCGAGGCACGCGGTGAGGCACGTGGTGAGGCACGTGGTGAGGCACGTGGTGAGGCACGGTCGGTGCTGCTGGTCCTCGAGAGCCGCGGCGTGCCGGTGCCTGCCGCGATTCGGGAGCGAATCCTGGCCAGCGTCGACACCGGTCAGCTCGACCTGTGGCTTCGCCGCGCGGCCACGGCGACCACTGTCGAGGACGTCATCCGGGACTAGTGGCAAGGGGCTCACGCGCAGGCCGCGGCCGGGCAGGAGTGCAGCGCCCGCGTGATCCTGGCGGGGCGGGCGACAGACGCCGGTCGGCAGGCGGTAGGAGCGGTGTCACGCTTCAGCACGCCGGCTCCCCACGGCGGCTGGGATCGCGTTGGTATCGTTTTCCCATGGAGGCTGTTATCGATCAGGCTGGCCGGATCGTGCTGCCCAAGTCCATCCGTGACACGCTGGGCCTGCTCCCGGGTACGAGGGTGGACATCTCGCCCTACGGCGCTTGAGTGCAGGTCGTGCCGGCCGGCAGGACCGCGCGCCTCGTTGAGGAGAACGGCGTGCTCGTGTCGGCCGGCGACACGCCTGTCGATGACGACATCCTGTTCGGCCTCATCGACGCGGGCCGCCGGTGACCACTGCGGTCGACACGAGTGTCGCGGTTCCCCTCCTGGTGCGCTCGCATACGCATCACGTGGACGTGGTGCGATGGTGGGCCGGGCAGGAGCTCACGCTGAGTGGGCACGCTCTCGCGGAGACCTACTCGGTACTCACCAGAATGCCGGGTGACGCGAGACTGTCCGAGCCGGACGCCGCCAGGCCGACGAGCGCCTCGCGGAGGTCGTCCCATGCCTCCTGCTCGGTCGCGCCCTCGCCATGAGCGCCCACACCTGGTTGCCAGTTCGTCCCGCGATGACGCCGTGCCGACGCCCGGCGCGGTCGCGGCGATGGCTGCCGGCAGCCGGGTGTGTCCGGGCCTGGCGCAACAAGCTCGGTGGTCTCACCTTCGAGGTGGTCGAACGCCCAGGCACTGAAGCGGGACGGGGTGTCGAAGGGCCGGGGTCGTTCTCGGTTGACGGCGCGTAGGTTCTTAGTTGACGGCGCGCAGGGTGGCGCCGCGCCTTGCGCGCAGCCGGTCCAACGCGTCGGCGGTCGCGGCGTCGGCGGGAAGGAACACCACCATCTGCTGGGCGTCGGTGGGCGGAAGCTCCATCGTCTCACGGTCGAACCGCAGCTCACCGACCGTCGGATGGGCCCACCGCAGGACGCCGCGCGACGGCAGCGCGTACTGGTTCAGCCGCCGGGTGAAGTCGTCGCCGGCGATGGCGCCGAGCTCCGCCCTGAACTGGGCGGAGCGTTCGGCGGACGGGCCGAGCCACAGGTCGAAGGCCCGCTCGTCAGCGACGTGGTCCCAGTCCGGGAAGACCTCGCGGGCGCGCCTGTCGGTGAACACGAAGCGGGTGAGACTGGGGCTGTCCGAGTCGAGTAGCCCCGACGGCCGGGCGAGCAGGTCGAAGCCGTCGGTGTAGGCGAGAACGTCGCCCAGCCGGTTGGTGATGAACGCGATTCCTGGTTCGAACTGGACGAGCAGCCTGAGTACCGCCGGCCTGACGTCCGGTCGGGGCTGGGCGAGCGGGCCCCTGCACACACCGCTGCCGATCTTTGTCAGGTACCGCAGGTGTTCCCGCTCGGTGACGTCGAGGCGCAGCGCGTCGGCGAGCGCGTTGACGACCGCGGGCGACGGGTTGCGGTCGCTGCCCTGCTCGATCCGGACCAGGTACTCGACGCTGATGCCGGCGAGCGTCGCCAGCTCCGACCGCCGTAATCCCGGGACACGGCGACGGGAGCCCGCCGGCAGGCCGAGCGTCTCGGGTCGGGTAGCATCGCGCCTGGCTCGGAGAAAGTCACCCAGCGGCGTACTCACACGGCCCAGTGTACGAACCGGGGCCATCGTGCACCTGGTGCGATGGTGGCCCTGCCAGGGCCAGCCTGTGCCCGGTCTGGCGGCCCGGGACGGCGTGGCCGACCGTTGTGACCATGAGCGGAACCAGCAGACTCGTCATCGTCGTCGGCAGTGTGCGGGAGGGAAGGTTCGGCCCGGTCGTGGCCGCGTGGGCCGCCGAACAGGCCGCCGCGCACGGGGGTTTCGACGTGGCGGTGGTCGACCTCGCCGAGTTCGAGATCCCGCTGTCCCTGCCCGCCGAGTCGCCGAAGTACGCCGGGGCCTCGTACCCGCGGCCGGCGGGTATGGCGACCCTGACCGCGCGGCTCGACGCGGCCGACGCGTTCGTCTTCGTCACTCCCGAGTACAATCATAGTTACCCAGCGTCGCTGAAGGCTGCCATCGACTGGCACTTCACGCAGTGGACCGCGAAGCCGGTGGCGTTCGTCAGCTACGGGGGCGCGTCGGGCGGTCGGCACGCGGTCCTGCACCTGGAGAACGTCCTCAGCGAGCTGCACGCGGTGACCATTCGTGACCGTCTGGCATTCCCGAACTATTTCGTGACCTGGGACGCGGGCCGGCCGGCCGACCCGGAAGCGCCCGTCTATGCCAAGGCGATGTTCAACCAGCTCGCCTGGTGGGCGGCCGCACTCCGGAAGGCGCGCGCCGAGGCACCCTATCCCGGCTGACCGCGATCGCTCGGCGTGACGGAGCCCGAGCGGCGGGGGCCGGCGGCGTCGCGGCGCGCCGGGTGCCGCTCGGACCGAGCACCACCCGGCCGCTCCGCTCCGGGCCGACGTTGCTCCCCTTCGCCCATCCCGAAGCGAAGAAGAGGATCATGATAATGAGTGTGTAAGTGGCTGCTGCGCCAGCCACTTACACACTCATTCCGCTGAAGGGGGTGTGGATCCCTGGGGGCGCTGGTTGGCCGTCCGTCTGCATGGCTGTGTGCACGCTGTCACCGGCCGCGGGTTCTGTCGCCTGGCTGACGGCGGGGTAATACTCTTACTTTGAGAAGTAGGAGGCATCGATGCGGATCACGTCCAAGGGGCAGGTGACGATTCCCGTGGAGATCCGGGAGAAGGCCGGTCTCCTCCCAGGCAGTGAGATCGAGATCGTTTTCGATGACGATGGCGTCCACATCGTGCGGGTGGAGCCGGGGCCGGGTGGCGGGCGTGGCCGGCGCATCGTGCGTCAGCTTCGCGGCACGGCCCCGCCGGGCATGTCCACCGATGAGATCATGGCACTGACCCGCGGCGAGTGACGCCCGTCCTGGTCGACAGCAACGTGCTGCTCGACCTGCTTAGTGACGACCCCCGGTGGGGCGACTGGTCAGCGTCCGCGGTCGCGGCGGCCGCGGACGAAGCACAGCTCGTCATCAATCCCGTGATCTACGCGGAGGTCTCCGTCCGCTATCCGCGGATCGAGGAGCTCGATGACACGCTCCGGCCAGAGGTGTTCCGACGCGATGTTCTTCCGTATCCGGCGGCCTTCCTCGCCGGCAAGGCATACACGCGTTACCGCCGTCGGAGCGGGACGAGGACGTCGCCCCTCCCGGATTTCCTGATCGGCGCACACGCCGCGGTTGCCGGCTACCGGCTGTTGACCCGCGACGCCGCCCGGTACCGGACCTACTTCCCGAAAGTCGACCTCATCGCACCCTGAGCGTTGATGACCGCTCTGATGCACGAGTTCGATCCTCGAGAGGGCGGCTCGCGATCATGCCTGGAGGTGGCTCGAGGGCCGCGCCGGGTGACAGTCAGCCAGATCCTGAGCGGCCCGACCCACCGGCCTGTCCATCGGATTACGGATGCTGCCACGATCATATGCGAATCATGGCATGACCCTGATGTTTCAGGTGAGCGATCTGGCTGGTGCTCGCCGTCGTGAGTTCCTGGATGCCGCGAAGCACGGCGAGGCGTCACCGCGTGACACCGATGGTGCCGTGCTCGTGATGCTCACGGCACGTCGTGTCGCGGCCCTGACCGAGGCGTCCGCTGTGGCCGTTCAGTTGTTCGCGGCAGAGGCGGCGCTGGCATCCGGCATCAAGATCACTCCTGCGGCCCTGGGTTCGTTGGCCTGGCTGGCGGAGTTCGACGTCGATGATCGACTCAAGGCGCTGGAGGAACTACGCGATTCGCTGGCGCTCACCGTGGCACAGGCCGATCCGGAACCACTGCGTGAAACCCTGCGTGCCTGGCAGACTACCGCCGCTGCGATGCGTGACCCGCTCCGTCGCGCGATACACAACGGTAGGCCCGGCGGCGACGACTTCGTCGACGTTCCCGAGCCGGTCGATGGCTGAATCGGACCCGGAACCGGGCGAGTACCCTGTCCGCCAACTGGTCTCGCGGTAGGTCATGGCCACGCGGCGACCAGCGCGGTAGCCATCTGCCGGCGGCAGGTGTCGAGGGTCCTGCCGAGCTGGGCGGGCACGGGCACGGGCGAAGTTCCGCCGCTGGCTAGAGCCACTCGTCCAGTTGGTCCCATGCGACGGTGACCTCGACGGGGTCGAGGGCGTCGATGGCCAGGATGTCCTTTTTCCGGAAGGTGACCTGCTCCATCGCGTAGGTGCCGTCCGATGTCAGGCGGAGCATCTCGACGGACACGGCAGGGCCGTCGTTCCGGGCGAGCCGGATGATCCAGTAGAAGCCGATGCCCGCCCGGGCGTAGCGGACCCGCTTGACGAGCAGATCGTCGGAGACGGAGCCGGGTGACACGATCTCGATGACGATCAGCGCGTCGGCGGCGGTTGGCTTGCCTTGCCACCGTCCCCGGCGTGAGTCGTCGAGGCATCGGAAGAGCGTCAGGTCCGGGCGGCGGAAGTGGAACGGCACCTCGGTGAGCAGGACGTCGATGTCAGCGCGGACCCGGTGACAGGTTCCCGTGCGCTGGTCGTGTTTGCGGGCGGCCTCGGCGAGTGCGTTGAGCAGGGCATGCTGGACTGCCAGGCGTCTGTCGCTGGGCGAGTGGCAGACGACGATCGTCCCGTCCGAGACCTCGATCCGTCCGGCAAGGTCTTCAGGGAGCTCCTCGTAGAGTTCGAGGGTCATCTCGGGCGCCTGTGCCGCGGCGCGCAGCCACGACCAGTCGGAAGCCCGCGGCGTCGCCATATACGCCACGTTACCCGCCGCGGGCAGCGCAACCGCCGGACCTGACACCGTTGCCGGCGAGGCCGACTTCGGGAGATCACCAGGTCTGGAGCCTGCTGAGCTGGAGCGTTCGCTGCAGGGGCCGTTCGGCGTTGCGTACCCGGTCCGGTTCCACGCCGAAGCCCGCCGCCACGACGTCGGTGGAGCTGCGCAGCCCTGACCGCCAGCTCACCATGCGGGTGACCGCCGCGGCCACCACCGGCGCGGGGCAGGGCGCGAGGGCGGGCAGCTCGCCCGCCCGCCACCACGCCGCGAGGCAGCGCAGGGCCAGGGCGAGGCCGGTCGCCGGCAGCGTCGTCCGCCAGATCGCCGCCGCCACCGGATCCAGCTCTCCGATCGGGGACGGCACCCGCGAGGATGGCTGACGCGTTTCCCCCCAGCGGCCTGTGCCCAGCAGCCGCGGGCCCGCCGCGGCGCCGAAGTACGGCAGGACCTCGTACGCGACAGGCCGTCGTCCCTCGAGGCCCCAGCGCAGCGAGTAGGTGTACTGGCGGTGTGCTGTGCGCAGGACGCCGGTGGTCACCTCAGGCACTTCTGGCATCGTCGGCAGGTGGTCCACGCTCATCTCCGTGGGGATCTCACCTGGCGGGATCTCCGCCGCGTACAGGGCGCCGAGCGGCCCGAACAGCCGGATGGCGGCGCCCAGCGGGGACTCCGGCGCGACGAGCGTGCGCACCGTTGCGCGGTCGGCCGTCGCTACCGCGCGCCACAGCCTGGCGGTGAAGTCGCCGCCGTCGACGCGGATGGCCGGCGTTCCGTGGCGCGCCGCCGATCGCTGGGCCACCGACGGCTGTGTGGCCGACGGCTGTCCGGCTGACGGGCGAGTGACGGATGGCCGTGCTGTGGACGGCGGGGCTGCCGGGGGCTGCTTCGCGGCCCGGGCTGCTGGGGGAGCTGTCCCGGGTGCCGCCACGGGTGCCGTCCGCAACGCGCCGTTTCCCCGCGATGCCGACGCCGGGGCCGGGGCCGGGGCCGATGCCGGGGCCGGGGGCTGCGGCGGGTGGTGTGCCGGCACGCGCGAGGGGAGGCAGCGTTCGCAGCCGAGCCGGTCCTTGGCGGCGACCAGCGGAGCCGGCTCGCCGCACGACGGGCAACGTACGCGCGCGAAAGTGGACGCCCCGAGCATCCAGTGCAGGAGCAGGGGATAACGGCGTGGTCCGCGCAGCACGTCCACCGGGAGCTCCAGCGCCGGCGCCTCGACCACGTGCAGCCGAATCGGCCGGATGTCGATGTGCGAGCGATGCTTGTCCTCGATCTCGGCCAGCCGGCGCACCCGTTCGGCCCGGGTAGCCTCGGCCCGGGCGTCGAGCATGGCGACCCGGTCGGCGCCGGCGGTGGCACGCCGGCGGGCGATCGAGGCGAGCGCGTCGGAGTAGTAGCGCTCCACACGCCGGATCTCGGCGGCGCGCTCGTCCTCCGCGTCCTTGGCGATCACCGCTGACCGTACGGCCGCTCGAGCATCGATCAGCCGGTATGCCTCGCGGACCGCTCGGGCCAGGTCCGGCGGAAGGGCGATGGGACGACTGGCGGCGGGCGTGTCGTCCGCCTCCGGGGACTGGGCGGCCAGCGCACGCCACACGCCGTCGGCGATCTCAAGGCCGGAGCGGCCGTCCACCCAGCAGTCCATCCGCTCCTGGAAGCTGCTCTCCATCGACACGTCGAAGTGGACGAGCGCGCCGACCCGCAGGACGGGCAGCAGCACCCGTCGGGGCGGGCCGGCGGCGTCGAGACGGCCATGGTCGACCGGGAAGCGGTCGCGGGCGTGCGCGAGCAGGGTGTCGGCGCCCGGCGGGACGCGGGCGGGCCACGCCAGCGTGAGCCGACCGGCGTCCCCGGTGGTCAGGATGGCGTCGGCGGCCTGGTCCAGCGCCGGATGGCCGGGTGCGATGAGGGTGGCCCCGTCCTCGCGCGCGACCTCGGGGTCGCTGGTGACGAGGACCTCCTCCGGGAGGCTGAACGCACCGGCCAGGCGCTGCGGGAGAACGACGAGGCTGGCCTGGGCGCCTTCCTCCCACAACGCCCCTTCCCGCGTGGCGTAGCGCAGCCAGAAGCGCAGGGCGGGATCGGTGACCGGCATGGGAACTACTCCTGTTCCTCGCCACCGGCGAGGTCGTCGATGGCGGCCCGGCTGGCGAGGTAGTCGACCCGGGCCCGGGCGAGAGCGTCGCCGAGCTCCTCCATCCGCGCGTCGAACTCGCTGTCGTCCGCCGCCGTGACGTAGGCGTCGAACACCTGGTCGGCGAAATCCGTCTCGTCGTCGATGCGGCCGAGAATCATGTCGAGCTCACCGACGACCAGTTCGAAAAGATTGATTTTCGTCTCGAGGACGCGCAGGATCCGTTCCTCGATCGTTCCGCGTCCGACGAGGTTGGTCAGTACGACGTCATGGGTCTGGCCGACCCGGTGCAGGCGGCCGAGGCGTTGTTCGATCCGCATCGGGTTCCACGGCAGGTCGAGGTTCACCATGACGTGGCAGAACTGCATGTTACGGCCCTCACCGGCGGATTCGGTGGTGAGCAGGACGGGCACCTCGTCACGGAAGCGGCCGATCACCCGTTCCTTGTCGGCCCGGGCCAGGCTGCCGTGATAGACGGCCGCCGCTATGCCGGCCTCGACGAGCGCGGCCCGGGCCGTCTCCAGCGTCGGCCGGAACGCGGTGAACACGACGACCTTCTCGTCGCTGGCGAGACGGCGGCGCAGCAGGTCGATGAGGGTCCGGGTCTTGCGGGTGACCCCTATCTCGCCGGCCTGGGCGGCGAGGTCGGGCCAGCCGGCCTTCGCGAGTGTCGGGGCGAGCGCAGCCGGTGACGATCCGGCGTGGTGGGCCAGACCGCGAAGCGTGAGAAGCCGGGACGGCGCCGCGCCCCGGGCCTCGCGGCGGATCCGCGCCGCGACGGCCGCGTAGAGCGCGGCCTCCGGGGCGTCGGGGGTGATCAGAACGGTTTCGGCCAGCCGCTGCGGGAGGAGTACCTCGACCTCGCTGCGCCGGTGCCGGACCATCACCTGACGGGTCCGCGCCCGCAGCTCGGCGACATTGTGCACCTGCGCGACATTGTGCACCCGTGCGGCCGTCGGGGCGTCGTGCGCCGGACCGGTGGCGCCTGGTGCCGCGTTCCCGTGCCGGCGGCGGAACTCCGCCGCGGTCCCGAGCAGGCCCGGCGAGACCAGGCTGACCAGCTCAAAGAGATCCTCGAGCCGGTTCTCGACCGGTGTCGCCGACAGCAGCAGCAGGTAGCGGGCGCGCAGGGCCCGGGCCAGCCGGCCCGACGCGGTGCGCGGGCTACGGACCCGGTGCGCCTCGTCGATGATCACCAGGTCCCAGTCGCGCCCGGTCAGCGCGGTGCGCAGCGGGTCCCGCCGCGCCGTCGCGAGCGAGGCGAGAACCACCGGCCGGTCGGCGGCACCGACGTCCGCCAGGGACATGCCCGCGCGCGCCACGACGGACGGCAGCGCGAACTTGCGGTCGAGCTCCTCGCGCCACTGGTCGACCAGCCCGGCCGGAGCGACCACCAGAGCGGTGGACGCGAGTGCCCGCATCCGCAGCTCGGAGAGGATCAGGCCGGCCTCGATGGTCTTTCCGAGGCCCACCTCGTCCGCGAGGATGGCGCGCCCGTGCATGCGCCGCAGGACGGTGCCCGCTGTCCGCAGCTGGTAGCCGAAGGGCTCGAACCGCAGGCGGGGAACCGAGATCAGGCTGTCGAAACCGGGCTTGCTCCACACGCCGATCGCCTCGTCGAGCAGCTCCGACCACTCCGGGTC
>NZ_CAKKTL010000138.1:0-13958 GCF_920664355.1 Protofrankia sp. CiP1_Cm_nod2 | reverse complement strand
CGTGCTCGGCGTCGTCAGCACGGACCAGCTCGATGCCGCGTACGCCCCGGTGGCGTTCGCCGCCCCGCCCGGTGGCGTGTTCGGCCCGGTCAGGACCCAGTACGGCTGGAACGTCGGCAAGGTGATCCAGGTCATGCCACCGGCCCCGGCCGTGTTCGACCAGGTCAAGGACAGCCTGCGTCAGCAGCTGCAGCTGGATCGCCAGCTCACCACCTGGCGGGACTGGATGGCCGGCGCCATCCGCAAGGCCCACGTCAGGTATGCCGACGGTTACCGCCCCGCGGATCCGGACTCACCGCCGCAGGTCAACGACGCCGCCAGCGCTTCTGTCCCGGCCCAGCAGCCCACCGCGCCACCGTCGGCGGGCGGCCGGTGAACCGGGAGCGGGACCGGGGACCGGCCTCGAGCCCACAATGGTGATCTCCGTCATCGTCCAGGCCGGCCTCGGTCTGATCGTGTTCGCGATCGGGCGGTGGGGGTACGGCAACGCCGAGGCCCTCGTCCACGTCCGGCCGTCCGACGACGACCGGGAGCGCCGGGTACGGGTGGCCCGCCGCGGCGCGGCCGCCTGCCAGGTGGCCGGGGCGCTCCTGGCACTGACGAACCTCCTCCTGCTGTTCTGAGAAGGTTGTCCTGAAAAAGATCCCCCACGCGGCCGGGACGCCCGGGGAACGCCTTCCCGGGCACCGGGGAACGGAACATCCCGGGCCCGGGAACACCGTGGCCCCGAACGTCCCGGCCGCGTCGAATCCCGCGGCTCCCGCCGGACTAACCCTTCCGCAGGTGGTTACGCGTCGACTCGGTGAGTAGCATGATCGCGCCGATCACGAACGCGAAGAAGACCAGGACGGCCTCCCAGTGGGCGCCGGCGGCCAGCACGATGACCGCCACGACGGCCAGCACCTGCAGCACGTGCTGGGCCCACCATCTGCGCAGCAGCAGCGCCGCGAGCGCGGCCAGGATTGCGGTGCCCACCCCCAGTGCGAGCAGGTCCTGCGGCTGTACCTGCTCGGTCGTGCGGACCGTGCCCTCGCCGAGCCGGTCGCTCAGGTCCTGCGCAGTGCGCTGGTCGGGGTCGCCGGCCAGCGCGTCCATCCCGGCCCACAGCGTGGTGAACCCCACGATCAGCCAGCACACGACGGCCACGCCGAGCAGCGCCGGGAAACCGCCGGGCCGACCGGCCGCGGCGCTTCGCACGGTGTCCCCGCTCGCTCCCGTCGGGCTGCTTTCCGCCGGGGCGCTTTCCGCCGCTGCCTGCGGCCGTTCCCCGCCGACGCGGTCGGGACGCGGACGCGGCCGCGTGGCCGGGGTGTCACGGTGCCGGGGTGGAGCTGCCATTGCCGTTCCTTTCCTCCGCCGAGGAACGAAAGTAACAGCCGGCCATGGCGCGGTACCGGGTGAAGTATTCCTATCGAGGTATCTAAACACCCCGCACGAGCGATGAGACGCGCGCCGGGCCGCAATAGCTTCTGTGGCCTGGCACACGATACGGGCCGCTGACCAAGCCGCTGTTCCCCGTCTACCGCGATCTTGTCGAGGGCAAGGACGCGGTGGTCTCCTGAAAGCCCGGAAAGGCGCGAGCTGATGATGAGGAAGGCAAGGGCCACCAGCCACGGCCCGGACGGCGTCAACGGCGTCAACCGAGGTCACACCGGAGAGATGACTGACATGCGTATAGTGATCAACCGCAGCAGGTGCAGCGGCCTGGGTATGTGCGAGTCGATAGCCGAGGACGTGTTCGAGGTCCAGAAAGACGGCACTCTCCGTATCCTGATCGAGGACGTCGACCCCGCCCGCCGTGAGGAGATCCAGAGCGCGGTGGATGCCTGCCCGACCGAGGCGCTGAAAATCGTCGACTGACAGCCGCGCCGGTTCACTGCGCTGGTTCGCCGCGCCGGTCCGCCGTCCGGGTGCGCGTAACCCCGCGGGCTGGCGGCGACGCGGCCCGCGGCGGGAACGGGCCGCCGGGACGCCCGTCACCAGTGCCGGGACCTGCTGAAGCGCCGGGCGGGCTGAGCCCGGCGGGGAGCCCGCGCGGCCGGTCACGGCACACCGGTCACGGCACACCGGTCACGGAGCAGGACGGCGCCGCGGACGTCGTCCTGCTCCAGCGCGTGGCCGGCTCTTCCGTGCCGGCGGTGACCTGTGTGCCGGCGGTGACCTGGCGGCGATGGACGCGGCACCCGGCCCGTCCCGCCCGCGCCGCCTCGCTCGCCGACGCGGCCCACCCGGCCGTGAAGGCACGGGAGACGTTAACCAGGCCCGGCCCACACGCTCGGCGCGGCCCGTGGCCCGCGCGGGCCTCATGGGCCCATACCCTGGAGGAGCATCCTTGACAGGGAATCCAGGACGATTGCCCGTGCCCCCGGCGAGCGGGGGACGGCCATATTGACCGCAGGCTTCCTCGACCGGGGCTGACATGCCGCGGGGTCATGCCGCGGGGCCATGAGGAAGGACACGATGACGTCGAACGGGAGCGGAACCGAGGCGGCGGCCTCACGCTACGCCGACTACGCCGCGCGCAGCCGGACCACCCAGCAGCACATCCTCGACGCCGCCGTCCAGGTCCTGATCGAGTCCGGCTACAGCGGCGCCTCCACACTGAAGATCCAGGAGCGCGCGGGAGTCAGCCGCGGGCGGCTCCTGCACCAGTACCCTCACCGGGACGCGCTCCTGGTCGCGGCCGTACAGCACATCGCCGAGGTGCGGATCTCCTCGACCCACGATCCCGCCAGCTGGCCCCGCTCGCCGCACGACCGCGTCGAGGCCGCCGTCGACGCGGTGTGGTCGACCTACCATCAGGGCTACTTCTGGGCGGCGACCGAGCTCTGGCTGGCCGCACGTTACAACGCGCGCCTGGCCGAGGCGCTCGTGCCCAGGGAGTCCGCCCTCGGCAACGTGATCAGGGCGGAGATCGACAAGATGTTCGGGCCCGAACTCGTCCGGCGCCCCAACTACACCGCTCTTCGCGAGATGCTCAACACGAGCATGCGCGGGGTCGCGCTGACATACTCCTTCGACCCGCGCGACCCGCTCACGGATCCCCACCTCAAGGTGTGGAAGTCACTGGCCCGCCGGGAGCTCGGACTCGACACCTGACGCGTGCGGGACGACGCTTGGCGCATGCAGAACATGCAGAACATGCAGAACATGCAGGACCATATATGACATGCAGGACATGCAGGACAAGGCCGCATGTAGGGCAAGGCGGGGGGCTCCTCGCCCATGCCGTCCACCGTCGCGGCCCACACGGGTTCATCGCCGGCCTGCGGGCGCGTCGCCGTGTTACCCGCGCCACGGCACACTTGCGAAGCGGCGGTCGTGGTCAGGGCCGGCCGGGAGGTCACTCCGGCGCAGCTGCGCGAGTTCCTCAGCGGCAAGGTCGCCGAGTGGTGGCTGCCGGAACGCCGGGCCTTCGTCGAAGGGATCCCGCGTATCTCCGTCGGGAAATTGGATAGGTGATTGGATAGGTGAACTGCGCGGCTGCGGATCCCGCTGTTGCCCGGCTCGTCCGTCCCGCATGCCGACGCGGTGGATGTTCCCTCCTTGGAGAGGGCAACAGTCCCCTGGCGAGAGATGCGGCCCGGCGCGCGGAAAGGCAGGATCTGTTCCCGGTACGCTGCCCGGCCCGGCTGTTCCCGGCGGCGTGCGCACCGGATATTCCTGGTCGGCACCGGTACCACTGGAAGGGCGCACTGGAAGTGCGTACCAGAAGGGCTCACCAGAAGGACGTGGTATGCCCTTCGGGGGATGTGGTATGCACGTTTTTGTTCGACGGGGCGCGTGCCGTACCGCGGAGATCATGATGGGCGAAGAAATTTATTCCGTATTCAGTGGCGGCCTGGCTTCAGATGGTCTGGGGCGACCGGCCCGGAACAGAAGGTGATCAGACCATGACGTCTTCCCGCCCGCGTCTTGTCGTGGTGGGCGCTTCCCTCGCCGGTCTGCGCGCCGTCGAGGCCGCGCGCCGCCACGGCCACGACGGCCCGGTCACACTGGTCGGCGCGGAGGAGCATCTGCCCTACGACCGGCCGCCGCTGTCCAAGGCGTACCTGGAGCCGGGGGAGCCGCCCGCCGTGGCGTACCGCGACGAGTCCTACCTGCGCGAACAGCTCGGTGTCGAGCTGCTGCTCGGCCTGCCCGCGAGCGCGCTGGACACCGAGGCGCGGACCGTCCTGGTGGGGGAGCGCCCGATCGGCTACGACGCGCTCGTCATCGCCACCGGCGCGCGCGCCCGCCAGCTGCCGGCGGGCGAGCGGCTTGCCGGCGTGCACACGTTACGGACGCTCGACGACGCGCTGGCGGTGCGGGCCGCGCTCGACGCGGGCGCGCGGACCGTGGTCGTCGGCGCCGGGTTCATCGGCTCCGAGGTCGCCTCCGGCGCGCGCCGGCGCGGGCTGCCGGTGACCATCGTCGAAGCACTGCCCACCCCCCTCGCCCGGGCGGTCGGCACGCGGATGGGGGCCGCCTGCTCGGCGCTGCACCAGGCGCACGGCACCGACCTGCGCTGCGGCGTCGCGGTCGACACCCTCCTGGGGAACGGCCAGGTCGAGGCCGTGCGGCTCGCCGACGGCACGGTGCTGCCGGCCGACCTGGTCGTGGCGGGGGTCGGGGCGAGCCCGCAGACCGACTGGCTGGCCGGCTCGGGCCTCACGATCGACAACGGTGTGGTCTGCGACGAGACGCTGTGGACCGGCGCCCCCGGCGTCTACGCGGCCGGCGACGTCGCGCGCTGGCCCAACCCGCTGTTCCCCGGGCACATGCGAGTCGAGCACTGGACCAACGCCGCGGAGCAGGGCACGCTCGCCGCCACGAACGCGCTGAACCCCGACGAGGCCAAGCCGCACGAGAGCGTCCCGTACTTCTGGTCGGACTGGTACGACCACCGGATCCAGTTCGTCGGCGTGCCGCGGGCCGACGAGGTCCAGGTGGTGTGGGGCAGCGTCGACGAGCACCGCTTCGTCGCCCTCTACCGGCAGGGCGACCGGCTCACCGGCGCGTTCGCCGTCAACGGGATACGAGAGATCATGAAGTATCGGATACAGATCGGCCGGCGTACCTCCTGGGCGGACGCCCTGGCGTTCGCGGCCGGCCGGCCGGCCGCGGCACCGGCGTCCACGTGAACGGGCTGGGCCTGCGGGTCAGGGGCGCAGCGCGTGCAGCACCATCGACTGCGCCGTGGTGATCAGCGTTTCGAGCGGCCCGCGGTCGGGATGCCACCACTCGGCGGCCCAGTTGAGGGCACCGAGCACGAGCATGCGGGCCAGCAGGGGATCGACGTCGGGGCGTAGCTGGCCGCTGGCCTGCAGGGCCGCCACGAGCTCACGCCAGATGTCGTTGTAGGCGGACACCTCCGCGAGCGCCCGCCGGCTGATGGCCTCGGGCAGCTGGTTGGCGTTACGGATGATCGCGTGCGAGTAGGCCGAGATCTCCAGTTCGTGACGCAGGTGCGCGGCCACGGCGGCGGCGATCCGCTCGGACGGGGTGGCGTCGGACGGCAGCGCGGCGAGAGCCTCCTCGAGATGCGTCCGCATCGCCGCCGCGCCGACGAACATGACCTCCTCGATGAGGTCCTCGCGCGACGGGTAGTAGTAGTAGATCGCCGGTGCCTGCACACGTGCCTGTGCGGCGATGTCCGACAGCCTGGTCCCGCTGAAGCCCTTGCGGCTGAGCACCTCCGCGGCCGCGTCCAGCAGCCGGCCGCGGGTGCGCGAGGACTTCGGCGTGGTCGCAGCCTTCGGCGTGGTCGCCGTCCGTCCCTCGCCCCCGGCGGCGTTTTTTGCCACGGTTCAATAATAGGCTGCTCCAGCGCCGCGTCCCGCGGATGAGCCGGCAGCTGACGGTGCCCCGCCATCGGCCGGTGGCCAAGCCGGCGACAGCGCGGCGACAGCGCGGCGACAGGGTGACGACAACGCGGTGACAAAGCTGTGACGGGGCGCGGCTGTCGGAGACCGGGGTTCGTCGGGTGGGGTTGTTCCGGCGCGGCGGGCACGTGGGGGAGGGTGCGGCCACGCGCCCGCCGTGCGGTTACAGGATCTCGATGCTTGAGATCTTCCAGTGGCCGGCCTGGTTCTCCAGGATAAGGCCGAGGTGTGCCGGGCCGGAGGAGTTGGACTGCTGCGCCGACGCGCTCTTCGCGGCCTGGTCGGCCAGCACCAGCACGTCCGCGCGGCTGCCGTTGAGCGCTGTCACGCCGATGGCGCGGACGGTCGTGGTGACGGTGACCCCCCGGGTCGGGGCCTGCTGCAACAGCGGCCGGTAGAGCTGTTCGTACTGGTCGGTCGCGCGTCCGGTCAGGGAGTCCTTGGCGGCCTGCTCGGTGGTGGCGACGTTGCCCGGGTTGACCGTGAAGACCGTCTCCACGACCTTGCCGATGTCCTGGAGCAGGGCTGTCGTGGCGGCGGAGTCGACAAAGGCGTCATTGGTCGACACGGGATGACGGCCGGCCCGGTCCGCGTGCACGCCCAGCGCGACGGCCGCCGTGACCGCGGCCGCCAGGCCCGCCACGAGAGCCACGAGGACCTGGACGCGGGCGAGCGTGGGAACGGCGGGCGCGGGCAGCCGCCGCCGCCCGCCGCCACCGGGTGCGCCCGGCCCACCGGTGGCCGTCTCCAGGGCGGGCCCGTCCTGGTCCTCTCCGCCGGGGCTCTTCCCGTGGGGGGACGCCTCGGGGACGGCGGCCGCCTCGGACGCGTCAGGCGCACTGGACACGCCGGGCGTCCCGGATATGGCCAGCTCGGAGGTGGCCAGCTCCGATGTGGCCAGCTCCGGTGTGGCCACACCGGACACGGCTGAAGCGTCCGGCACGCCCTCCCCGGCCTTGTGATCGACAGCGGGGTCGACGTCATGGTCGATGTCGTGGCCGGCCGTGAGGCCGGCATTGCCGTCGCTGTCGCTGTCGTGCCGCTGTCGATGAGACGACCGCCGCCCCGGTGCGGACGGATGCGTGCTGGCCCTGCCGGTCCGGGAACGGTGAGCGGATGTCACAGGGGCGTCCTTATGATCATTGAGCGGCCGGGTGATGTCATGTCCCCGCCGGGAGCGTCTGGATGGAGCTGAGCTTCCAGCCGCCGGCTGTCCGTGTCACCTCGCCGGTCAGGCGGGTGCGCTCGGTGGTGGCCGGCTGTCCTTCGGGGACCGAGCGGATCTCGATGACCGCGATCACCTTGGCGGTGCCGGCGCCACGGTCGAACGCGACGAGGCCGCCCTGGATGAGCCGCGCGGTGCTGACGGTCCTGGTGTCGATGATCGTTTTGGTGATCTCCGCCCGTTCCTGCTGGACCTTCTCCTGAAGCGGGCCTGTCGAGGCGTTGGCCCAGCGGTCCAGGCCTTCCGCCGGCTGACGGTAGTCCACCGTGTTGAATATGACCATGCTGTTCTGCCCGGCGGCTGTCGCGGCATCGCGGTCGGCCGTGAACGCCGCCTTCGCGTTGTCGCTGGATCTCGCCTGGCTCCACCAGCGCGCCCCCTGCCAGGCGGACGCGGCCAGGGCGACGGCGAGCAGGCCCGCGAGCGCGAATCCCGCGATCAGGCGCACCCGGGGATAACGGGGCGCCGGGTCGTCCCGGCGGGCCCGGCGCGCCCGCCGCCGGCCGCCGGTGGGGCCGCCGGGCCGCGCCGGGTTCTCACCGGCCCCGGGGTGGCCAGCGGGCTGGCCCGGGGCCTGGTCCGCTACCTCTACCGGCTCCCGTTCCTGGTCCTGTACCTCTACCGGCTCCCGTTCCTGCCGGATGGTGGTGCCGCCCTCCGCGTCCTGGTCGTGGCCTTCGGCCTTCCCGTTGCCGGCGGTCCTGCGCGCGGTCAGTCGAAGCGCCATGACCGATGAGCCCTCCTGCCTGCCTGGCTGGCGACCGTGCTTTCGTACGCATCGGTCTGTTCAGCCGGTGTCGTGCCGACGCCGCGGCGTCCTCCGCCGGAGCCCGCCGTCCGTCCGGGGACAGCGAATCCTGAAAGTAGTCCGCTCCGCCCGTCAGTGGAATCTCTCTTGCGGAGAAGTTCCGCCCTTCTATGGGGTGACTGCCGACGGCGCGTGACGAGCCGCGGCATCGGCCGCAGCGGCCGTGGGAGCCGGGTGCCGAATCATCCGCGTGCCGGCGCGCGGGCCGGCTGCCAGGCCGCTTCCCGGTCCGGCGCGGGCTTTACGGCCCGTTCTCCCCGCCGGCCGGGGAGCCGGCGTTCCGGCTGTTATCCGGGTACCCGCTTCCGGGCCGTCGACATATTCAGCAGTTTTGTCAACAATAGTGATTGTTGTTTATTTGTTGATTGTCATTTACGGTGCCGTGTGATTTTTTGGCACCGTCATCCCGTCCCGTCACCCGTCTCATCACCTGTCCCGGCGCCGTTCAGCCGGCGGTGCCAGGACGGGTGTTCGCAGGGGAGACGCAGGTGGCGGGGTGTCGTCGGGGTGTCGTCGGGGTGGTGTCAGGGCATCGCCCGGACATCTGCTGTCATGGTGCATCCGGGGGTGGTGGGGCCGAGCCCCCCTGGTAGGGTGTGCTTTCCCCCTGTCCCACCCCAACGGGTAGGTCAATTCCTCCCCGGGGATGTCGCGACCATGCTCCCGCTGGAATAGGTTCATGGGCCAATAAAGATCCAATCCGTCTGGTGAATCTGGTACGGCGAGGTTCCGTACTCCGGTGAGTGCCTGAAAGCAACGGGAACCCGTTGACGACGGCACGGTGGGCCCGCGAGCACGATGCACCGCCGAGCTGATGCAGGGAGACAGATGACGCACCAGGTTGCGACCGGGCCCAGCCATCACCGCTCACGTTCCCGTCCCCTCGCCGCGAGTGTTATGACGAGGCTTCCACCGCTCCTTCAGCGCGTGGCCATCGACGTCGGGCAGAGCGGGCAGTTACTCGCGCAGCTGACGACCACGGCGGTACGCCAGCCACACGGGTACTGGGGGAGCACCCGCGACGAGATGTACGCGATGCTGCGCTTCTGCTGGCTGCCGTGCAGCCTCGCGGTCGGCGGCTTCACGTTCCTCATCGCGAACTACGCGTACGACCTGCTCAGCCTGCTCGGCGGGCAGAGCCGGATAGGCACCTACTTCGTGATGGCGAGTCTCCGGGAGATCTCGCCGTTCTGCACCGGGATGGCGGTCGCGGGCGTGATGGGCACGGCCATGACCGCGGACCTCGGCGCCCGGCGTATCCGGGAGGAGCTCGACGCGCTGAAGGTGCTCGGGGTCGACGCGACGCGGATGCTGGTGCTCCCCCGGGTGCTCGCCATCACGATCATGACGGTGGCCTTCACGATCATCGGTAGCGCGCTCGGCATCATCATGGCCATGATCTCCGCGACCGTGCTCGGCACGACGTCCGCCGGTGGCTACTTCGGCAGCTTCCTAGCGAGCCTGACCGCCCCTGAACTGGTCGGCGTTCTGATCAAGTCCACGCTCACCGGCCTGTTCATCGGCATCGTCTGCGCGCAGAAGGGGCTCACCGTGCGCGGTGGGTCGGAGGGCGTCGGGCGGGCCGTCAACGAGGCGGTGGTGCTGTGCTTCGCCGCCGTGTGGGTGATCAACTTCGTGGTGAACGCGACGATGCTCGGCCTGAACCCCGACATGCTGGCGAACCGGTGAGAGGCGTCCGACGATGACCGTGACCGACGAGCGGAAAGAGGCCGCGCCGGAGCCGGTAAGCAGCGGTGGCGGTGGTTTCGGCTCCTACAGCAGTGACCAGTCGCTGGTGAACGACCTCGGTGAGATCGCCAGGTTCGCGGTCGCCTCCGTGCGTCGTCTGCCGGGTGTGCGGCACTACGGCTCCGAGGTGCTGCGCCAGGCCGGGATCATGATTCTGTCCAGTTCCGGGATCATCTGGTTCATGATGGCGATGCTGGCCGCGGAGATCTCGCTGGAAGGCCACTATCTCCTCAGCCAGCTGGGCGCCGGCGGTTACACGGCGGTGTTCACCTCGACCGGTGACTACACGGTCGCCCCCGAGATGTGGGGATGGATCCTCTCGGCGAAGGTCGCCTGCGGGCTGGTCGCCGAGCTCGGCTCGATGCGGATCAGCGAGGAGATAGACGCGCTGGAGGTCATGGGCCTCGACTCGCACTCGTATCTCATCAGCACCCGGCTGCTCGCGGTCGTCATCGTCACGCCGTTCATGTTCGTCGCGGGCACCGGGATCATGTACTACGTCAACTACGTGCTGAACGTGCACGTGTTCCACAGCGTGTCCGCGGGCGGGTACCTCTCCGTCTTCTGGGCCTTCCAGACCCAGCAGGACCTGCTGCTGTCGCTGCTCATGGGCGCGACGATGGGAATCATGATTGTCCTCGTCGGCTGCTACTACGGGTACACGGCCAGTGGCGGTCCGGTCGGGGTCGGCAAGAACACGGCGAAGTCCATGGTGATCAATCTGGTCATCGTCAGCGTGATCGGGGCGGTGTTCCAGCAGATGTTCTTCGGGTCGCTGACACGCGCGCCCATCGGGTTCTAGGGCGGTCCGGCAGATGCCCGACCGTGTGGGTGGCGCCCACCTCGACCAGCACCCGTCAGACATGGCCCGACCGGCCGGCGGCGACGCGCGCCGGGTTCTCTTACGCCCGGGATTCCTGGAGGAAAGGAGCGGTGAATGTCCACGAGTGACGACCTCGTAGGCGGGAACGTCGATCCGTGGCTGTCGGTGAGTGAGCCGGACCCGCCGGGCCACGAGCCGGATCTCACCCACAGCGTGCAGATCCGCAACGTGAAAAAGGCGTTCGGCTCGTTCCACGTGCTGACCGGGCTCAACCTGGACTTCGCGGACAACGCCATCACCACAGTCCTCGGCCCCTCCGGTACCGGTAAGAGTGTGCTGCTGAAGCACATCGTGGGCCTGCTCGAGCCCGACCACGGAGAGGTCGTCGTGTTCGGGCAGGACATCTGGAGCGTCTCCGAGCGGGAGCGGCAGGAGATCCGCAAGCGGTTCGGCGTCCTGTTCCAGGACGGCGCGCTGTTCGGCTCGATGAACATCTACGACAACGTCGCCTTCCCGCTGCGCAAGCACACGAACAAGAGCGAGACGGAAATTCGCAAGATCGTGATGGAACGGCTGGAGGAAGTCGGTCTGACACGGGCCGTCAACAAGGCTCCGGGCGAGGTCTCCGGTGGTATGAAGAAGCGCGCGGGTTTCGCCCGCGCGCTGGTGCTCAACCCGAGCGTCGTCATGTTCGACGAGCCGGACTCGGGTCTGGACCCGGTGCGTACGAGCCTGCTGAACGACCTGATCCTCAAGCTGCACGCGGAGCACGGCGGTACCTACATACTGGTCACCCACGACATCCGGACCGCGCGCAAGGTAAGCGACTACGTGGGCGTGGTGTGGAAGGGGAAGCTCGTTCACTACGGCGAGACCGAAGAGGCGTTCAACTCCGAGCTGCCCTTCGTCCGCCAGTTCCTGTCCGGTGACTCGGTGGGCCCCCTGGGGATGGACTGAATGATATCCCGACGACTGGTCGTCATCGCGGCGTTGGTGGCTGCCGCCGTCGTCGGCGGCAGCCTGCTCTGGCGCACCGACGAGGGCTACGAAGTGACAGTGGTGATGCCGTCGGCGGCGCAGCTCGCCAACGGCTCACCGGTGTGGATCAACGGTTTCAGCGCGGGGTCGGTCAGGAGCCTGGAGGCCAAGAACGGCAAGGCGGTCGTCACCGTCTCCCTGGCCGGCAAGTACGCACCCCTGCATGACGGCACCACCTCGCGGGTGGAATGGAACTCCGCCATCGGCGAACGCATGCTGACGCTGTATCCGGGGCCGGCCGCGAACGCGCGGATCCCGGAGCACGGCATCATCGAGAGCGAGTCCAAGCAGATCGAGGTCGACCAGGTCCTCGCCGCGCTGGACAAGCCGACCCGGGACAGGGTCAACTCGCTGCTGACCGAGCTGAACCACACGGTGGACGGCCGGGAGCCGGACCTCAACGCGACGATCAGGAGCGCCGGCTCCAGCGTGCAGGCGCTCGGGGAGATCCTGCAGGCGGTCGGGCGTGACGGCCCGGCCATCCGCGAGCTGGTCACCCAGCTCCAGCAGATGATGGCGATAGGCGCCGACCACCGCCAGCAGCTCGCCTCGGTGGTGAGCGACCTGACCAGCGTGACCGGTGCGGTCGCGAACCAGCAGCAGCAGCTCTCCGAGGGCCTCAAGGAGCTGCCGTCGACGCTGCAGACCGCGAAGGGCACCCTGGACCGGGTCCCCAAGGCGGGGGAGCCGACCATCGCGCTGCTGCAGGACCTCCGGCCGGCGACCGGCAGGCTGCCGTCGGTGGCGAAGAACCTCAGCCCGGTGCTCACCGAGCTGCGCCCCAGCCTCGCCCAGCTGCGTCCCACGGTGGTGTCGGCGCAGGCGCTGCTGCGGGAGACGCCCGGTCTGCTCGACAACTCCCACGAGGTCGTCCCGCCCGTCACGCAGCTGGTGAACAGCCTGCAGCCCGCGGTCGCCTTCCTACGCCCATACACCCCTGAAGGGATAGGGATGTTGCACAACTGGGGCCAGGCCTTCGCCCCGTACGACGGGCAGGGGCACCTGTGGGCAGGCCTGCTCGCCCCGGGCACCAACATGATCGACGAGAGCGTGGTGCAGCCACCGGGGTCGCGCCGTGACCCCGAGCCGTATCCCGGGGATCCGGTCGACCAGCCCTGGACGGACGCGACCGGGAGCGGGATCCGATGAGCGCCGGTGGATCGGGCCGCAGACGGCCCGTGGTCATCGCGCTGGTGGCGGCGGTGGCACTGGTAGCGGGCATCGTCGTGTGGACCTCGGGGGACGACGACGCCGTCGAGGTGACCGCGATGTTCGACGACGCCAGCCCGCTGGTGCCCGGCAACACGGTCAAGGCGTCCGGGGTGGACGTCGGCACGGTGCAGTCCATCAGCCTGGCCGGCGGCCGGGCGCGGGTACGCATGAAGGTGGACCGCAGCGTGCTGCCGCTGCACAAGGACGTGCAGGTGACCATCACCACGCAGGACCTGCTCGGTGAACGGTTCATCCTGCTGGAGCGCGGGTCGCCGTCGGCGCCGGTGCTCCCCGAGCCCCTGGTGATCCCACAGACCCAGACCAACCGGGTGGTGGACCTGCAGGACGTGCTCAACGCGGTGGACACGCCGACCGCCTCCGCCCTCGGCGCGCTGCTGACCAGCACCGGCGAGGGCCTGAAGGGGCAGGGCAAGCAGGCCGCGGACGCGATCACCGCGCTGGAGCCGGCGATGACACAGGCCAAGGACCTCGCCGCGATCCTCGACCAGCAGAACGAGCTGCTGACCAAGCTGGTGGACGACGCCCAGCCGGTGGCGAACGGGCTGGCCACCGACAACGGGCAGAGCCTCGACCGGCTGGTCGGGTCGGCCACGGACACGCTCGCGACCGTGGCGGCCAACCGCAAGGCCCTGCAGGACTCCCTCGTCCGCCTGCCGGGGACCATAGCCAGTGCGCGCGGCACGCTCGCGCAGCTGGCCGGTGTCGCCGACCCGGCGACCCGCACGCTGGCGTCGCTGCGCCCGGTCACCGACGACCTCAGCGACATCACCGGTGAGCTGCACCGGTTCGCCGACGCAGCCGACCCCGCGCTGGCCTCCCTGCCGCCGGTCCTCGACCGGGCCAGCACGCTGCTGGACGAGGCGGCGCCGCTGGTGAAGGCACTGCGCCCGGCCACGCCGGACCTGCTCGGGGTGTCGGTGTCGGCGCGGACGCTCTCGGAACAGGCGCTGAGCCTGCGGCTGACGAACCTGATGGAGTTCGTCAAGGGCTGGTCGATGGCGACCAGTGACTACGACGCCATCAGCCACTACTTCAAGGCGATGCTCCCGCTGTCGCCGAAGGTCCTGGGGCAGACCGTCGGCGGGCTCGTGCCCGGGCTGCCGGACGCGCCGGTCCCCAGCCTGCCGCTGCCCGCGCCGCCGGAGCTGCCGCTGCCGGGCAAGACCAACGCGCCGGCGGCGTCCGCGCCCGCCAACGGCGGGCGGACCGGTGCCGCCG
>NZ_CAKKTL010000137.1:12114-14720 GCF_920664355.1 Protofrankia sp. CiP1_Cm_nod2 | reverse complement strand
GGCGGCGGCGTCCGCGGCCGCGGCGAGCCCGGCGGCCCAGTCGGCGTCGGCCTCGAGATCGTCCGGTTCGGTGGCTGAGGCGGCCTCGGCGGCCCGGGCCGCCACCCGGGCGAGGTCGCCGCGCGCGGCGGCCAGCCGCTCGCCCGCGATCTTGGCCTGGTCGGCGAGCCACTGTTCGGCGTGCTCGAACCGGCTGACGGCGAACAGGCGCTTGAGCAGCCGTTCCCGCGTGTCGTGGTCGGCCTGGAGGAAGTCGGCGAAACGCCCCTGCGGCAGCATGATCACTTGGAAGAACTGCTCGGCGGTCATCCCGAGCAGCCGGCCGATCTCGAGCCCGACGTCCTCGTTGCGCTGGGCGACAGCCTCCCAGCCGGTGTCGGTCCGGCGCCTGAGCAGGGCGGTCGGGTTCACCCGGGAGCTGCCCTCGCCGCCGCGCCGGGGCCTGTCCCAGCCGGCTGTACGGGTGATCTGGTAGCGCTGCCCGGACACGCTGAACTCCAGCCGGACCTGTGGCTGGGCGTCCGCCTCGGCATGGTGGGAGCGCAGGTCCTTCGCGCGGGCCCGCAGCCCCGGGACGACCCCGTAGAGTGCGAAGCCGAGCGCGTCGAGCAGCGTGGTCTTCCCGCCGCCGGTCTCGCCGCACAGCAGTACCAGGCCGCCGGCCCCCAGCCGGTCGAAATCCAGCTCGACCTTCCCCGGGAAGGCTCCGAAGGCGGTGAGTTCCAGCCGGTGCGGGCGCATCAGGCCGCGTCCTCGGCCCGGCGGGCGTCGTCCAACGCCGCCTGTAACAGGGCCCGTTCACGCTCGCTCGATTCGGAGCGCACATGGGCGACGAACGCCTCGGCCACCGCGAGATCGGGACGCCCGTGGACGCGCCGGCCGTAGGTGAGCTCGTCGCCGGTGGCGTCGAGCGCGGGCTCGTGACTGAGGGTGAGAGCGAAGGGGAAGCGGCGTTGCAGGGCCGCCATCGCGTCCAGCGGGCGGACCGGGTCGGTGAGCACCACCGAGACGAAGTCGGCGGTGTGCCGTTCGTAGTCGGCGGTGGCCATCAGCTCCGCGAGCCGGCCGCGCAGCCGGGCGAGGCCGCGGTACACGGGGACCGGGATCTCCTCCAGCCCGCACAGGCCGTCCGCGTCGATCTCCACCAGCAGCGACGACTTGACGTCGCCCGCCTCGGAGAACGAGTAGGGCAGCGGCGAGCCGCTGTAGCGCAGGCCCTCGTCCAGCGCCTGTGGCCGGTGCAGGTGCCCGAGCGCGGTGTAGGTGACCCCGTCGAAGAGCTTCGCCGGGACGGCCGCGAGCCCGCCGACGCTGATGTCGCGTTCGCTGTCACTGCCCTGGCCGCCGCTGACCCAGGTGTGGGCGCAGACGATGCTGCGGCCGCCGCGCCGGGCCCGGTCGGCGTGCACGGCCCGCATGGCCCGGCCCAGCGTCGCGGCGTGCGACAGCGCCCTGCTACCACCGGTTACGACCGGATCATCCCTGCTCGAAGTCACAGTGTCACTATTCGTGCCCGTTGTGTCATTGGACGCCACCGGGCCATCGCTTTTCGCGTCCGTTGTGTCTCTGTTGTCTATTGCCGCACTCGTGCCGCCGGGGTGGGGCCCGTCGTAGCCGCCCGGGGCGGGAAGCGCCGGCAGGGCGTCGACCACCGCCGCCGGCTCCAGGTAGGGGAGCGGGTAGACGTGGACGGGCCCGTGCCCGTCCTCGACGGTGACGGGGGTGGCGATGGCGGACACGTCCGTCCTGATGCGCACCCGGGGGTCGAGCAGCCCGGCCTTGTCGCCGAGACGGGCGCCGGCGTCGTGGTTGCCGCTGATCACCACCACGTGCGCGCCGGCGTCCCGCACCCGGGACAGCGCCTCGTCGAACAGCCGCATCGCCGCGACCGGCGGGATGGCCCGGTCGTGGACGTCCCCGCTGACCACGACGAGGTCGACGCGTTCGGCCCGGACGACCTCGACGAGATGGTCGACGAAGGCGGCCTGCGCCGCCAGCAGGTCGAACCGGTGGAGGGTACGCCCGAAGTGCCAGTCGGATGTGTGCAGCACGAGCATGTCAGCACGGTAGGACGCGCCGCCGGCGCCTCCGCACGCGGGTACGGTTTGCGTGCGTGCCCGTCCCGCCACGGAAACCGTGACCGCGTCGCCGCCGGCTCGGGGGAGGCATCCTCGAGGCTGCCCTGACACGCCGGTAACCTCCACGCCGGTAACCTCGTAGTGCCACGGAAATGTGGGCCGTCCGGACGTCCCGGGCCGGCTCGCGGGCTCCCGAGCCGGCGCCGCCGAGCCGACGGGAGCCCCGGAGCCGGTGGGGCCCGGGCGCGGGAACATCGTTGTGCCGCCCCGACCCTCCGCGACCTGCGGCAACGTGGGCCTCCGGCGGCGCGGGCATGATCGCGCAGCCGTCGGTCCGCCGCCCCGCACACGCGGTCCTCCGGTGGCGCGGGAACATGATCGCGCCGTTTCCGGCCCGCTGGGGTGGCGTGTCGGACGAGCCGTCAGGTCGGGAGGAACTGGTCATGAACAGCCTTGCGGAGGATGTCCGCGAGACCGCGGTCCGGGCGCGTGACGCCGCGGCCGTGCTCGCTCCGTTGTCCCGCGCGG
>NZ_CAKKTL010000137.1:7321-11611 GCF_920664355.1 Protofrankia sp. CiP1_Cm_nod2 | reverse complement strand
ACAAGGACCGCGCGCTGCACGCGATGGCGGACGCGCTGATCGCCGGCACTGGGCTGATCCTGGCGGCCAACGGCGCGGACGTGGCCGCCGCGCGGGCCGCGGGCACCGGCGAGGCCATGGTCGACCGGCTCACCCTCACGTCCGGCCGGCTCGCCGCGATCGCGGACGGCCTGCGCCAGGTCGCGCTGCTCGAGGACCCGGTCGGCACGGTGGTACGCGGCCGGGTGCTCCCCAACGGGATCGAGCTGCGCCAGGTCCGGGTGCCGCTCGGCGTGGTCGGGATCATCTACGAGGCCCGCCCGAACGTGACGGTCGACGCCGCCGGCCTGTGCCTGAAAAGCGGCAACGCCGTGCTGCTGCGCGGCAGCGCCTCGGCCCTGCGTACCAACACGGCGCTGGTCGCGGCGCTGCGGGACGCGGTGGCCGCCGCCGGGCTGCCCGCGGACGCGGTCGCGCTCGTGCCCGGCGGCGGCCACGAGTCGGTCAAGCAGCTCATGCGCCTGCGCGGCCTGGTCGACGTGCTGATCCCGCGCGGCGGCGCCGGGCTGATCCGGACCGTGGTGGAGGAGTCCACCGTGCCGGTGATCGAGACCGGGGTCGGCAACTGCCACGTCTACGTCGACGTCGACGCGGACCTCGACCAGGCGCTGGCGATCGCCCTCAACGCGAAGACCCAGCGGCCGTCGGTGTGCAACGCGGCGGAGACGCTGCTGGTGCACGCGGATGTCGCGGACGCCTTCCTGCCGCGGGTGCTCGCGGCGCTGCGGCAGGCGGGGGTGACGGTCCACGGCGACGACGCGGTCCGCTCCCACGACTCCTCGGCGCTGCCCGCGACGGAGGAGGACTGGGCCGCCGAGTACCTGTCGCTGGACCTGGCGGTGCGGGTGGTGGACTCCCTCGACGACGCCGTCGCGCACATCCGCCGGTGGGGCAGCGGGCACACGGAGGCGATCGTGACCCGTTCGCTGGCCGCCTCCCGCCGGTTCATCGCGACCTGCGACAGCGCGGCGGTCATGGTCAACGCCTCGACCCGTTTCACCGATGGTGAACGGTTCGGTTTCGGCGCCGAGATCGGGATCTCCACCCAGAAGCTGCACGCCCGTGGGCCGATGGGCCTGACCGAGCTGACATCCACCACCTGGGTGGGCGTCGGCGACGGTCATCTGGTGGTTTAGCACGGGGACGCCAGCGGTGTGATCGTGTTTTTGTGGAGCCGGTGGTCCGCACTTGTGAACGCCGGGCGGAGGGGCGGCCCGCCGGTGCGGCATCCAGCCGGTGACCTGGCCAAACAAGGGGGATGCCGACAGCCGGACCATGGTGGCGGGTACGCTTCTGGCTCGGTAGGGGACAGCTCTGGAAATTCCGTTACTTGTCCCCTGGCCCGGACCGTGACCGGACCGGAGATGGTCTGCTCGTCCGCCCGTTTCGGGGGCGTCGGATGTCGAAATTCCATGGTGTGACTGTGCCAACGACGGAGGGAACGCCGTGTCGGATGAGGACGCGCCGACTGGTGCCGGGCCGCGCACGGTGGACGTGATTATTGTTCATGTGTGCGGCGTGGCGGGGCTGATCGCCGTGGTGGGTGCCTTCCTGCCGTGGGCGGGCGCGACCCTCGCCGACCGGGGCGCCGATCTGCTGCACAGCAACAGATCGGGGCTGGAGCTGTCCTGGCACGGCAAGGTGGTGCTCGGCCTGGGCATCCTCTGCGCCGTCATCAGCGTGCTGCTGTCCGAGCTCCCCCGCGTCCGCCCGCTCGGGCTGGCGCTGCCCGTCGCCGGCGGCGTCATCGCCGCCCTGAGTGTCTTGAAGATCAATTCTGGGGACGCGATAGCCGCCAGCCTCCTGCGGAAGCGGATCGGCACGTTCCAGACGGACAACCCGGTGGCCACCGCCGAGGTGGGCGTGGGCCTGTGGCTCTGTCTCGTGGCCGGTGCCGCGCTCGTCCTCGGTGGGCTTTTTCTCGGCTGGGCCGCGTGGCGGGCGGCTGGCGCTTCCGAGCGGCCCCCCGGTGGCGTGTCCAGCGGTGTCTCCGGTGGTGTGGCCTGATGGCGGCCGGCGCCCGTGACGTCCCTTGGAGCGTTCCCTGTGACGTCCCCTGCCTGTTGCCTCCGCGCGCCCGCGGGCCTGTGTCCGGGGGTGGTGTCCCACAGCCTCCATAGCGCCTCGGTGGCATGACGTCCTTGGCGGATCGCGCGACCGGCGCGGACCGATCCGGCTGTGACGCCACCGGCACGTGGGTCGACGCGCGCCCTCCCCGGGCCGGCGGGCCGCTGGCCGTGAACGCGCCGACGACGGACGAAGACCCTGGCATCCATCCCTGTCCCGACGTGGACCGGTTCACCGTTCACCGATCTGCATGCGACATGTGACCCGCATGCGACGTATGTCGTGGCGCTGACCGCAACCCGCGGGTGGCACGAGTCCTTGGAAGAGAATTGGCCTACGACTACACCTCCTTCTCGAAGCTCGCGGGTCCGCTCACCCTTCCGCCTGCTGACACAGAGTATCGCGTTGCCTACCGTAAGGTGATGGTAGGGCGGGAGCTCTGGATGGTGCTGCCGCTGTTGATAGCCACCGTCGGGTTGTCGTCGCTGTTCTTCGTCTGGCTGATCCAGCCGGGCCACTTCCCCAAGAGCAGGTATCTGCCGACACCGGTGCACATCGGCAACCTGGTCATGTTCTGGACGATCGTCGTCTCCGAGGGGATCCGGTTACTGAACTCGATCACCCTCTGCTGGGCCGCCTACATCATGCGCAACCCGGTGCCGGTCCGGCCGCCGGCGGGCCTGCGGATCGCGTTCACGACCACCATCGTCCCGTCGAAGGAGCCGTTGGACGTCGTACGCGACACCCTGATCGCGGCCCGGCAGATCCGTTATGGCACGCCCATCGACATCTGGCTGCTCGACGAGGGGGACGACCCGACAGTCCGCCAGATGTGCAAGGACCTCGGGGTCAACCATTTCAGCCGCAAAGGGGTGGAAAGGTGGAACCAGCCGAAGGGAAGATTCCGGGCCAAAACGAAGCACGGTAACCACAACTCCTGGCTGGACGCCCACGGCGGCTCCTACGACGTCGTGCTGTCGGTCGACCCCGACCACATTCCGCTGCCGAACTTCGCCTCGCGCATGCTCGGCTACTTCCGCGACCCCGATGTCGCCTTTGTCGTGGGACCGCAGGTCTACGGGAACTTCCACAGTTTCCTGACCCGGGGCGCGGAAGCGCAGAACTACATGTTCCACTCGGTCATCCAGCGGGCCGCGAACCGGTTCGACTGCGGCATGTTCGTCGGCACGAACCACGCATACCGGGTGTCGGCCTGGCGGCAGATCGGCGGGTTCCAGGATTCGATCACTGAGGATCTGGCCACCTCCTTCGCTGTACACGGAGAGTATCAGTCTGACTCTGGAAAGCACTGGAAGTCGGTATACACGCCGGATGTCGTAGCGGTTGGCGAGGGTCCTGCTACCTGGACGGACTTCTTCAGCCAGCAGCTGCGGTGGGCTCGGGGCTCCAACGAGGTCCTGGTCACCGAGTCGGTCCGCCGGCTGCGGAAGCTGCCGTGGGGGCACCGTCTGCACTACTCCACCCTGATGCTGCACTACCCGACCGTCGCCCTCACCTGGCTGATGGGAATGATGCTCACGGTCAGCTACATGGCCCTGGGGTCGACCGGGGTGACCGTGCAGATATCGTCCTGGCTGGCCCTCTACATCGACGTGGCCGTGGCCAGGCTGCTGCTCTACATCTGGCTGCGACGGTTCAACATCAGCCCGCATGAGGAGAAGGGCACCGCCGGCATCTCCGGGATCTTCGTCTCCATGCTGTGCACGCCGTTCTACTCGACCGCCTTCGTCGGCGCGCTGCTGCGGCGTCCGCTCGGTTTCGTGGTCACGCCCAAGGGGCAGAGCGCAAGCCCCGACCGGCTGCTGACCTTCCGTAAGCACATCTTCTGGGCGACGATATCCGGGATCTCCATCGCCACCGCGGTCGGCTTCGGCCATGTGTATCCGGCGAACATGGTCTGGGCGGCATTATCGTTGATCATCTGCCTGCTTCCCATCTTCATATGGTGGGGATCCCTGATCGCGGGCCGGCTGCGTCCCGTCGGCGAGCCCGGCCTGCTGCCGGCGGTGGCGTCCGAGCAGCCGGGCATACCTCGCCAGGCGACCGCGTCCGAAGCCTCGCTGAGCACCCCCGCGGCAAGCAGGCCCGCGGCAGCCAGGACGGCGGTGGCCGAGGCACCGGTTTCCGAGACCACGGCGGTCATCGCCATGGCGCCGCCGCCCG
>NZ_CAKKTL010000137.1:0-7078 GCF_920664355.1 Protofrankia sp. CiP1_Cm_nod2 | reverse complement strand
CCGGAAAAAGCCGCACCAGGAAAGCCGGCACCGGAAGAAGCGGTACCAGGAAAATCGGCGCCGGAGAAAGCGGCACCGAGCAGGCCGAAAAAAGCGGCTCCGGGGAGATCCGTGCCCGCGGCCGCGTCGGCCACCGCCTCCTCGGGTTATGTCGAGGAGGTCACGAAGGTGCTCAGACGGCCGGCCGCGCTGTCGGCGTCCGCGTCCGGCGGGCGGGGTGAGGAGGTCACGCAGACGACGGTCGTGCCGGCGCTGTCGGCCTCCGCGCCCGGCGGATACCGCGAGGAGGCCACCCAGACGATCATCCTGCCCGCGGTGCTGTCCTCGCTCGGGCCGGCCGGCTACTCCGAGGAGGCCACGCAGAAACTGATCCGGCCCACGCAGGGCGCCGGATCAGGGAAGCCGGGGAAACCGGGGAAGCCGGCCCGCCGCGCCCAGGACGCTGCCGCGCGCGGAGGGCGGTCCGCGGTCGCGGTGGCAGCCTCGGCCGAGCAGCCGGCGGCGGGAGGCTCCGTCCGTGGGCGCCCGGGACCTGGCACCTACACGGAGGAGGCCACCATGAAACTCATGCCACGCCGCCGCCGTGTTTCCGGTGACGGGCTGCTCGAGGAACTGACATGATGGTGTCCACCCAGAAACGCCGGGTACGCCGACGGCGGCTGCTCCAGCTCAGTGTGCTGCTTGTCCTGATTCTTGCCGGCAACGGCCCGTTCGCCGTGTCATGGGCCAGCGAGCAGTACGCCGAATGGCAGTCCAACCAGCCGGACTACATGCGTACCCACGGGCGTTGGGACATCATTGCCGACAGCGGCACCCGGTCCATTCACGCGGCCCTGCTGCGTACCGGGAAAATACTGCTCATGGCCGGTTCCGGCAACGACCAGGCAAATTTCGACGCGGGGAAGTTCACCACCGCGCTGTGGGATCCGGTCGCGAACACCTTCACCGACGTCTACACGCCGTGGGACGTCTTCTGCGCGGGGCAGGCCTTCCTCCCCAACGGCGACCTGCTGATCGCCGGGGGGACGAAGAAGTACGAGGTCCTGGCACAGGACTCGCCCGACGGCAAGAAGCACGAGTTCCAGGGGCTGAAGGACTCCTACATCTTCAACCCGGACACCGAGCGGTACGAGAAGACCGCCGACCTGAACCACGCGCGCTGGTATCCGACCCTGGTGACCCTTGCCAACGGTACGGTGGTGTCGGTCTCCGGCCTCGACGAGAACGGTGACATCGACCAGGGCAACACCGAGCTGTTCAGCGCGGCCACCAGGACATGGCAGGACAGCCACCACCTGAAGAAGATCTTCCCCACCTACCCGTCCCTGCTGCTCGCGGCGGACGGCCGGCTGTTCTTCTCCGGCGCCAACGCCGGTTACGGCCCGGCGGAGATCTCCGAGCGCCAGCCCGGCCTGTGGAACCTGGCGGACAACTCCTTCCAGCCGGTCAACGGGCTGCCCGAGCCGGAGATCAACGAGACGGCCGGGACGATCATGCTTGCGCCGGCGCAGGACCAGAAGGTGATGTTCATTGCCGGCGGCGGCGTCGGCGACACCCAGGCCGCGAGCGCCCGGACCGCCATCGTCGACCTCTCCGCGCCCGCGCCCGCCTATGTCAGCGGCCCGAACCTGACGGTGGCCAAACGGTATCCCGGCGCGGTCGTCCTGCCCGACGACACGGTGCTGGTCTCCGGTGGTTCCGCCGGCTACCGGGCCAAGGACTCGCTGACCGCCGAGACCTACCATCCGGACACCAACAGCTTCACCCCGGCGGCCGATCCGCGCGTTGGCCGTGACTACCACTCCGAGTACCTGCTGCTGCCGGACGGGCGGGTGGCGGTCTTCGGCTCCAACCCGCTCAGCGACGACAACTCCTTCGAGACCCGGGTCGAGGTGTACTCCCCGCCCTACCTCTACAAGGGCGAGCGTCCGGCGGTCTCCGAGGTGCCGGCCAAGATCACCCGGGGCACGGCCATCACCGTGAAGTCGTCCCAGCCGGCGGCGAAGGTGCGTCTGATCCGGCCGGGTGCCTACACCCACGTCACCGACACCGAGCAACGCTCCGTGGCGCTGCCGATCACCCAGCAGACGGGTGGCAGCGTCACACTGGACGTCCCCGAGAACCCCAACCTGCTTCCGCCAGACTGGTACATGCTTTTTGTGACCAACGACGAGGGTGTTCCCTCCGTCGCCACCTGGGTTCATGTTGGATGAGGAGGGCCTGTATTGATCTCCAGGCTGGTCCGCTGCGTCACGGGGGAGCGGGGGCCGGGAGCTGACCGGCCACGGCGAGGTACCCGGGTCAGGGCCACCGCGGTCGCCGGCGCCATCTCGGTGCTCTCCGCGTGCGGCGGCTCGGACGGGCCGGGCTCGTCCCCGGCCACGACCTCCGCGCTGACCGCGGTCGGCCCGCAGTGCCCCGCCGGGGACCCCGCCGGCCACGGCGCGGTGGCGGGGCCCGGCCCGCACGGCCCGGCACCCCGGGCGCCGTTCCTCGTCGACCCCGACAGCCAGCCGGCCCAGGCTGCGCGGCAGGACCCGGCAGCCGGGACGGCCGCCGCCACGATCGCGGCCAAGCCGTTGGCCTACCCCGTCGGGGACTGGCTGGGGGACGGCGTCCAGGCCCAGGTGGCGGCACGCGCGGCCGAGGCGGAACGCACCGGCGCCACCGCCGTCTTCATGGTCTACGCGATCCCGCACCGTGACGTCGGCGCGGGCTTCTCCGCCGGCGGTCTGCCCGACGCCGCCTCCTACCAGGCCTTCACCAGGAAGGTCGCGGCGGGCATCGGCCACCGCGACGCCGTCGTCATCCTGGAACCCGACTCACTGGCACAGCTGGACCATCTGGGGCATGCCGAGCAGGACGAGCGTTACCGGCTGCTCAACGACGCCGTCGACGTCTACGGCGGGCTTTCCGGCACCAGCGTGTACCTGGACGGGGCCAACTGCGGGTGGACGGCGGCGCCGGTCATCGCCGACCGCCTGACGCGGGCGGGCGTGCAGCGGGCCCGTGGGTTCGCCGTCAACGTGTCGAACTATTACCACACCCACGACGAGGTGGCCCGCGCCGACGTGATCTCGGCGCTGACCGGCGGCAGTCATTTCGTGGTCGACACCTCGCGCAACGGCCGTGGCCCGGCCAGGGGCGACCTGAAGGACGCCTGGTGCAACCCGCCGGGGCGGGGGCTGGGAACCACATCGACCACCGACACCGGCAGCCCACGTGCGGACGCCCTTCTCTGGATCAAGGTGCCGGGAGCCAGTGACGGGGAGTGCGGCCGGAACAACCCGCCAGCCGGCACCTGGTGGCCGGCCCAGGCCGACGAGCTCGTCCGCAACGCCACGTCCTGAACGGGGCCTTCCCCACCCGGGCGGGCAACGGCCCGTCGTACCCAGGGTGTTCCCGGACCGTCCGCGGCCGTTGGCCGGACGGGCTGGTTCCGGCGCGCCGGCCACCCGTTTCGGCATGATTCGCTGGATTGCGCTCCCGGCCAGGGGGCTCGCGGTGCCCGGCCACCGCGAAACAGAACAACGTCCTTCATGTCGGTTCGTCCCGCCCGGGCGGGTGGGGCTCGGGCCGCCCGGGCGGATATGCCCACCGCCGGTGGCAGTTGTCCCGTCCGCCGCTCCGGCGAATTCACAATGAAAAAACAACGTCCATTGTTTTTCTGGTAGCCGGAAGTCGCCGCCGGCGGTCGTTGCTGTCGTCCTGCCGACACGATTCCGGCGTGGCTGGTGGCGTTGGGTGCCGGCCCGTGTCGGCTTTCCGCACCGTCAGCGCGGTCGCTGCTAAACTGCCGCTGCGGACAGAGGGTTGAGCAAGAAAACGAGCGCATCCAACCGCCCGTTCGGAGGTCGTGTGTCGACAGACGTGCATGGAGGGCCCGGACGCCGGGCCGCCCGCCATGCGCATCGTCCGAAATCCCGTCGACCGCTATGGATATGGCTGACGCCGGTCGTCGCCGCCGCCGTATTCGCGGGTTTCGGTTGTGTACGGGTGGTGTTTCCCAGGACCTCTCCGGTCTCGTCCTCCGTGGACGTGGTGATACCGCGTCCGGTCGGTACGGTGCCTCCCGGGCCGCTGACCGCCGTCGCCGCGCTTCTCGGCTCGCTGGCTCCGGTACCGGGGCAGACCCCTGCCGCGCCAGCCGCGCGGCCCACGCATCCCGCCGAGCACACCGAGGCTCCCAGCGCGCCGCCGCCGCCGGCCCGGCCGCCGTCGGCGGCGCCGGCGACGGCCAGCAGCAATCCGTTCGCCGGGGCCAGGTTCTACGTCGATCCCGACAGCGACGCCATGGCCGCGGTCGCCCGGCTGCGTAACAGCGCGCCCGCGGACGCCGCCGCGCTGAGCCGGATAGCGAACACCTCGCACGCCGACTGGTTCGGCGGTGACACCGCGAACCCGGACGCCGTGCGGGCCAGGGTCGCCGGGCGCGTGGACGAGATCCGCGCTACCGGCGCGCTGCCGGTGCTGGTCGCCTACGCGATCCCCAACCGTGACTGCGGCAGTTACTCCGCTGGCGGAGCCGGTAGCCCAGATGCCTACCGGGCGTGGATCGCCGCTTTCGCCGCCGGTATCGGCCGGGGCCCGGCGGCGGTCATCCTCGAGCCCGACGCGATCTCCCAGACCGACTGCCTGTCCGCGGCCGACCGCCAGACCCGGTACTCGCTGCTGGGGAACGCGGTGGACGTGCTTGCCCACGTCGGCGCGGCCGTCTATCTCGACGCCGGGAACGCCACCTGGCACAGCGCCGCCGACACCGCCGCCAGGCTGCGCGCCGCCGGCGTCGACCGGGCCCGTGGCTTCGCCCTGAACGTCTCGAACTTCGACGAGACGCCGGACGAGCGTGCCTATGCCGCCGCGGTGTCCGCGGCGCTGGGTGGCACCGCCCGGGCCGTCATCGACACCAGCCGCAACGGGCTCGGCCCGGCCGCCAGCAACGCCTGGTGCAACCCGCCGGGCCGGGCGCTGGGCGCCGCGCCGACCGGCAACACAGGTGACCCGGTCGTCGACGCGTATCTGTGGATCAAAGTTCCCGGGGAGTCGGACGGGACGTGCAATGGCGGGCCTGGCGCCGGCCAGTGGTGGCTCGACTACGCACTGGGGCTGGCCGCCCGCGCCACCGGCTGACCGTCCCGCCGTCGACGCCCGTATCACCATCGGGTGCATTGTTGACGGGTGAACTCCCACCCGTTCCGGCCCGGGACACGGCGGCCCGGGACATGGCGGCCCCGGACGCTCGCCGCCGTGCTCCTCGCCGGCGTCCTGCTCGCCGTGCTGGTCACCGGCTGCGGCTCCTCGGGAACGGCCGGCCAGCGTGGCAACGGGCTGGTACACCTCGACGATCTCCCGGGTGCCGCGGGCGTGCGCGGGGTGGTCTTACAGCAGCCGCTGAGCAAGCCGGACATCCGGCTGACCGGCACGGACGGGCGTCCCTACGATTTCCGGGCGGCCACCGCCGGCCGGCTCACCCTGCTGTTCTTCGGTTACACCCACTGCCCGGACATCTGCCCGACCACCATGGCCGACATCGCCGCCGCGCTCAGCACGCTGCCGCCGGCTGACCGTGCCAAAGTGTCCGTGGTGTTCGTCACGTCCGATCCGGATCGGGACACCCCGGCGGCCCTGGGCAGCTGGCTGGCCCAGTTCGACCCGTCGTTCATCGGGCTGACCGGCCCGTTCGAGACGACCGCCGGTGACGCCGAGCAGCTCGGCGTCACGCTTGAGCGGCCGCGGCGGCAGCCCGACGGGTCGGTGACCGTCTCGCACGGCACGCAGGTGACGGCCTTCAGCCCGGACGGGACCGCCCGTGTCGCCTACCTCGCCGGCACCAAGGTCGCCGACTACGCCCATGACATCCCGCTACTGATCGCCGGCCGTACCTGACCCCCCGACGCCGCCCGCGGCGGTGGTCAGGTCGCGGTGTAGTAGGCGGCGAGGCTGGCGAAGTCCTCCTGGCCGTGCCCCGCGTCGGAGGCCTCCGTGGCCAGCGCGAGAGCGCTCGTGGCCATCGGCAGCGGCCGGCGGGCCGAGCCGGTGGCGATCCGCAGATCCTTGATCATGCCGTCGAGGGTGAACGTGGCGGGCTGGAAGTCGTTGCTCGTGAGCATCGACCCCTTGTAGCCCAGGATGAACCCCAGTGCGCCGCCGGCGAGCTCGGAACGCAGCAGGTCACGGTCGACGCCCAGGTCCGAGCCGAGCCGCAGCACCTCGCCGAGAGCCCCGGTGGCCAGCGCCAGGCCCAGGTTCACGACGGCCTTCAACGCCGTCGCGGTACCGACGCCGCCGACGTGCCGGGTGGTGCCGAACAGGGACAGCAGCTTCTCGGCGGCGGCCGCGTCCGGTCCGCTCGCGCCGACCAGCACGCGCAGGGTGGCGTCCCGGGCCGGCCCGGTCGTCCCGACCACGGGTGCCTCCACGTAGCGCAGCCCGGCCGCGGCGGCCACCCGCCCGAGTTCCCGCCCGGCCGCAGGCGCGATCGTCGTCGTGTTGATCACGAGGGTGTGCGGGGGCGCGCCGGCGATCACGTCGTCGAGCACCTGACGGGCGGACGCGTCGTCGAAGAGCATCAGCACGACCGCCTCGGCGGCGGCCACCGCGTCCCGTACGGAGGCGGCCTCACGCGCGCCCGCGGCCACCAGTTCCCGGGCCCGGCCCGGCGTCCGGTTCCAGATCGTCAGCTGGTGGCCGGCCTCGACGATGTGGCGGGCCATCTCCCGTCCCATCCGTCCCATGCCGAGAAAAGCGACGTTCATGGTTCTGCCTCCCCTGTATGTTCCGGTCTCCCCTGTATGTGCTGGTACTGCCCGGTGGGCCGGTGGGCCGGAGCCGGTGCGGCGGCGTTTCTTCCGTGCCTCTTCCGCGTCTCCTGTGCGTCTCTTGCGTGTCGAGGTTCCCGCTGGAGCCCCGGATCCACCGGTGCCAGAAGCCGGCTGCCACCGGACCGCCGGGTTTGTCGGCTTCCGGGCCCGCTCCGCTCATGAGAGTGTGGGGCGGAACGCGCGCGGTGGTACGTGGCGGCCGTGCGGCTGCCTCGAGCAGCCCATCGCTGGCACTATGGACGAGAGGCTGAATCACA
>NZ_CAKKTL010000136.1:0-13994 GCF_920664355.1 Protofrankia sp. CiP1_Cm_nod2 | reverse complement strand
GGCGCGGCCCGGGCGGCCGGGAACGCCGTGACCGGGCAGGAACCGCCGGCCGGGGGCGGGGCACCGCCGGCCGGGGGCGGCCGGCCGTGAGCGAGAACGAGCCGCGGATCCGTACCTACGGGGGGTGGCGGCGCAGCCAGCAGGTCGGCCTGTTCGGTCTGTCGTCCGCGCAGACCCTGGGGCTGCTGGCCACCCTCGCCCTGCTGATGATCGTGGCGGCGTTCTCCCCGCTGGCTGCCGGGATCCTGCTGCTGCCCGCCGCCGTGGTCGGTGGGGGGATGTGGGCGCGGTGGGACGGCATCCCGCTGGTACACCTGCTCGTCCAGCAGGCCCGCTGGGCGGCGGCGCGCCGCGCCGGCTACGACCGGCTCGACGCCGCCCTCGCGGTCGAACATCCCCAGGCGTGGACCCTGCCCGGGGTGCTGGCGCCCACCACGCTGGTGTCCGCCGACGACGGTGCCGGCGGGGACTACGGGCTGGTGTGGGATCGCCGCAGCGGGCTGGTGACCGCCACCCTGGCCGTGGCCCCGGCCTCGACCTGGCTGGCGGACCCCGTCGACGCCGACGGCTGGGTGGCCAACTGGGGTGGCTGGCTGGCCGGTCTCGGTTACGTTCCCGCGATCCGCTGGGTCGCGGTCACCGTCACCACCGCCCCCGATCCCGGCTCCACCCTGGCCGACAGCGTCGCCGCCCGCCTCGCCGCGGACGCCCCGCCGTTGGCCACCGAGCTGATGGGCGAGCTCGTCGCGGCCGCCCCGGCCGCGGCCGCCGACGTCGACACCTACGTGTCGCTCACGTTCGATCCGCGGCTGGCGCCGTCCCGGCCGGCGGATCTGCCCGCGACCGCGGCCGAGTTCGGTCATACCCTGACCGGGCTGGAGTCCTCCCTCGGCACCTGCGGGGTGGCGGTGCTGGGCCGGGCCAGCGCGGCGATGATCGTCGGGGTGGTACGCACCGCCTACGACCCGCACGCCCGCGGAGAGATCAACCGGATGCTCGCCGGTGACAGCCCGGACCTGCTGAACTGGGCGGAGGCCGGCCCGGTCACCGCGGTGGAGTCCCGCGGCCAGTACGACCACGACGGGGCGTGCTCGGTGTCGTGGTCGTGGCGGGAGGCCCCCCGCCAGCAGGTCCCCGCGCACGTGCTGGCCCGGCTGATCGCCCCGGGCCGGTGGCCACGACGGGTCACCCTGCTCTACCGGCCACTCTCGGCCGGGGACGCCGCCCGCGTGCTGGAACGGGAGGTCACCGCCGCCTCGTTCCGGGCGACCTACCGGGCCCAGACCGGCCGGGACGCCACCGCCCGGGACACCGCCGACGCCCAGCGCGCCCACCGCGCCGCCGCCGAGGAAGCTCTCGGCGCCGGCGTCACCCTGATGTCCCTGTACGTGACCACGACCGTGCTCGACGCCGCCGAGCTGCCGGTGGCGGTGGCGGACGTGGAGTCCCGCGCCGACGAGTCCAAGATCCGGCTGCGGCGGATGTACGGCAGTCAGGCCGCCGGGTTCGCCACCACCCTGCCGTGTGGGATCTGCCCACCGGTGCTCTCCCGCCGCTGGCCCCACTGACCCAGGAGATCGGGATGTCACCGCGTCACGCTACCCGGAAGCAGACCCTCACCGCGCCCCCACCACCCCCCGCCCCGCCGTCACCGGCCCCCGGCGCCGTAGTCACCGCGGCGGATGCCGGCCCGGTCGCCCCGGCCTGGGGGTGGAAAACCCCCGGCGCGGGCCGCGCCGCCCACGTCGAACAGACCATCGAATACCAGGGCACCACCGTGCAGGTCTGCGGGCTGTACCCGTTCGTCGCCGGCGGCGGCTCCCCGGCCCTCGGCGTCCCGATCGGTCGGCACCTGCTGTGGGGAGAGGTCGTCTGCCTCGACCCGCTGCTGTGGGCGGACGCCGGCCTGGTCACCAACCCGGGCATGTTCCTGCTCGGCCAGCCCGGCACCGGCAAGACCGCCCTGGCCCACCGGCTGATCACCGGCATGGCCGCGTTCGGCACCCGCACCCTCATCCTCGGGGACACCAAACCGGACTACACCCGGCACGTGGAAGCCCTCGGCGGGCAGGTCATCCGCGTCGGCCGCGGCCTCGACCGGATCAACCCGCTGGACGCCGGCCCGCTCGGGCAGGCATGGGACCGCCTGCCCGCCGAGCAGGCCGCCGCCCTGCGCTGGGAGGTCCGCGGCCGCCGGCTGTCCCTGCTGCTCGCCCTGGCCTCCCTGGTGCGCGGCAGCCGCATCGGCAACGCCGAAGAAGTCATCCTCGGCCGGGCCGTCGACCTGCTCGCAGACCGCCACCGCGGCCGGCCCGCCCCGACCGTGCCCGACGTCCTACACGTGATCGAATCCGGGCCGGACGAGCTGCGCGCCGCCGCCCGCGCCCCCAGCCCGCAGGCGTACGCCACCCGCGTCGACGAGCTCGTGCCCACCCTGGCGCTGCTGACCGAGGGATCACTGGCAGGGGTGTTCGACGGACCCACCAGCACCTCCATCGATCTCGACGCCCCCGCCGTCTCCGTCGACATCTCCCGGGTGGGCGCCGCCGGGGACACCCTGCTGTCCGCCGCGCTGCTGTGCACCTGGGCCTACGGATTCGGGGTCGTTGACGCCGCCGCCGCCCTCGCCGACGTGCACCTGGCGCCCCGCCGCCACCATCTGGCCGTCATGGACGAGCTGTGGCGGGCGCTGCGCGGCGCCCCCGGGCTGGTCGAGCACGCCGACGCCCTGACCCGGCTCAACCGGGCCAAGGGCATCGCGTCGCTGATGGTGACCCACTCACTGGCCGACCTGGACGCGCTGCCGACGGAGGAGGACCGGGCCAAGGCACGAGGGTTCGTGGACCGCTCCGCGATCCTGATCTGCGCGGGGCTGCCGCCCCGCGAACTCGACCGAGTCCATCAGATCACCCCGCTGACCGTCCCGGAACGGGCCCTGGTCGCCTCCTGGTCGGCGCCGGACTCCTGGCAGCCCGGTGCCCGCCACCCCGGCCGCGGCAAATACCTGATCAAAACCGGGGGGCGGCTGGGTATCCCCGTGCAGATGACCCTGCGGCCCCGGGAAGCCGACCTGTACGACTCCGATCAGGCGATCCGCCGGTGAGCGCCCCTCACGGCCCCCGCGGCGGCCAGCTCCTCGCCCCCTGGCTCGCCGTCGGCGCGCTGTGGACGCTGGTCGCCGCCGGCTGGCTGATCTGGGCCGCGGCCCGCCTGGCCGCCGCCCTCGGCGGCGGGCACGTGCCCGGCTTCGGCAGCCGGTTCCTCGCCGCGTTGGCCACCGCCGACACCGCCACCACCTGGCCCGGGGTACCCGCCGGCTGGCTGGCCGTCACTTTCACCCTCACCGCCGCGTTCGCCGCCGCCGCCGTGACCGGCGTGGTCCTGCTGGTGCGGCGGCTGCGGCCCCGCCGGCAGCCCGGCGGCTGGGCGCTGGCCGGCCCGTCACTGGCCACCACCCGCGACCTGGCGGCCCTCACCCCCGCCGGCGCGGCCGCCCGGGCCCGCGCGCTGCGCCCCTCCCTGGCCCCGCTGCCCCGGCTGTCCGAGACGGACCGGGGCTGGCCGATCGGGGACCTGACCCCCGGCGGCACCCCGCTGTACGGCTGGGACGAGGACGTCGCGGTCGCGGTCATGGCCCCCCGCGCCGGCAAGACCACCGCGCTGGCCGTCCCGGTCATCCTCGACGCCCCCGGCGCGGTCGTCGCCACCGCGAACAAGGCCGACCTGTGGGCCACCACCGCCGCCCTGCGCGCCCAACGGGGCAGGGTGTGGGTGTTCGACCCGCAGCAGATCGCCTACACCCCGCCCACCTGGTGGTGGAACCCCCTGACCGCCGTGCGCGGGGTCGAGGACGCCGACCGGCTCGCCTCCCACTTCCTCCAGGAGATCCGCGGCGGGCAGGCATCCCGGGACTTCTGGGCCGCGGCCGCCGGAGACCTGCTCGCCAGCCTGCTGCTGGCCGCCGCCACCAGCGGCCGCAGCCTGATCGACGTCTACGAATGGCTCAACGACTCCGCCAGCCCCCGGCCCGCCGACCTCCTCGACGACCACGGCTACCGGGCAGTGGCCGCCGGCCTGCGCGGACGCCAGGCCGGCGCCCCGGAAACCCGCGAAGGCGTCTACGAAACCGCTCGGGCCGCCGCCCGTTGCCTGCGCAACGACCAGATCCTCACTTGGGTCACCCCACCCGCCGACCGCCACACAAAAGGCAGAAAAAGGGCGCTGTTCGACGTCGACCGTTTCGCCGCCAGCAGCGACACGTTGTACCTGCTGTCCAAGGACGACGAAGGCGCGGCATCACCGCTGGTCGCGGCGTTCACCGACCAGGTCATGCGCGCCGCGGTCCGCCGCGCCGAAGCCGCCGGCGGCCGCCTCGATCCCCCCATGCGGATCATGCTCGACGAGGCCGCGAACATCTGCAAAATCGCCGACCTGCCCCGGCTGTACTCCCACCTGGGCTCCCGCGGCCTGGTCACCATCACGATCCTGCAGTCCTACCGGCAAGGCGTCGGAGTATGGGGAGAACAGGGCATGGACGCCCTGTGGTCCGCCGCCACCATCAAACTCGTCGGCGCCGGCATCGACGACCCCAAACACGCCGAAGACCTCTCCCGGCTCGTCGGCGAACACGACATCGAAATCTCCTCGGTGTCACACAGCCGCGGCGGCCCGTCCACCCAGGTTTCGCTGCGCCGCCAGCGAATCCTCGACGCCGCCGACATCCGCGCCATGCCCAAGGGCACCGCCCTACTACTCGCCACCGGCATCCGCGCGGCCGCGGTTCGCCTACGCCCCTGGTACACCGGCCCACACGCCACCGCGATCACCACCACATCCGCGCAGGCCATGGCCACCCTCACCGCCCACGCCACCCCCACCGCACCCGGCCCCGTCAGCGAGATGGGAATGGAGACGACGCCATGACCAACCCCACCACCGGGCTGACTGGCGCATTGGCGGACCTGGCCGCCCGGCTCAGCTCCCTGGAAACCCTGCTGGCCGACCTCGACGCCCGCACTACCGCCACAGACCCTGTTACTGCTCTCCCGGCGGTCAGCGACAGCAGCCAGGACCAGGAGGAGCCCCTGGAACCGGCGTTCGCCGGCGTCACCGACTGGGTCGAGCAGTACTTCCGGGTGGCCTACCCCCGCTCAACCGGCGGGGAGTTCCGCTGGTGCGCCCAATGGTGGGACCACCTCGAAGCCGTCATCCGCCTCGAAGCGCTCTGGCGGGCCTGGGAACACGCCCGCACCGATCCCAACACCGGCATCGCCACCTGGCACACCACCCTGCTCGACCCCCAACTGGCAGTCCTGTGCGGACCCTCCGGACCGTTCCGCGCCTGCCGCCCCGACCGCCACGAACCCGACCGCCCCCTACCCGTCACCCCCACCCCACCCGGCCACTTCAACCCTGCGGCGAGCGGCGAGGACAGCTGACATGCCATACGGCACCGCCCTCCGGGCTACCGGCCGTCCACCTGGCTCCGCTGAGACTGATCCTCATCTCTATCATCTGTATGCCAACGGCCCAGACTTCGGGATTTCCGAGAGATGAATAGATCGTCGGGACGTTCCTGGCCCGGATGCCCCAGTCTGAAGAAAGCTGAAGAAGGGATCTTCGTCATGCTCTGGCCCGCCCTCCAGGTGCTCTCCCACGGAGAGCTGACAGCCGACCAGCTACGGCGGCTGCTCGACACGCTCCGGCTCGAAGAAGCCCCCCGCACCGAAGGCCCCGGGACGGCGGGGAGCATCGCGCACCGCTCCTTCACCGACGACACGGGCACCCGCCTCGTCTTGGAGCTCGCCCGCACCAGCGAGTCCGGCTGGGCGCTCGCCCTCTTCTTCGATGGTGAACCACCTTCTACCGACACCATCGAAGGTCACCGGGTGCTGCTCCGCGACGCCGTCGAACGGCTCGGCCTCACGCTCATCGAGATCACCCCCGCTGCCACCGCCGACGAGGTCCTCGTCGTGCCTCCACCGCCGCCCGGCATCCCCGAGTCCACCATCGGTGTCTCCTGGGATCTCCCGTACGACAACCTGGACCAGATGTGGCCACACGTTGGCCTGCGCAAGGACGCCCCCCGGGAAGTGAAGGAGGTCAAGCTACGCGAGGTGATGCGCACCCCGGTCTGGTCCGCCGCCCCCCCGATCCTCCGCCGCCAAGCCGAGGCCTTCCTCCGCGACATCTGACCCCCGCCTGAGCGGGACCGGCCTAGCGACGCCCCGCCTGGACCGGACTGGCGTGGAGATGAGGCGGGGCATAGAGCAGCGAAGAATCGAGAAGACCGAGAACTCACCGCTACTCACCGACAAACGTCTGGTCCAGCAACTCCTTGGCCAGGTCCGTGGCGAGGCGCGCCAGCTCATCGCCACTCTGGCCGGGACCGAACGCGGCCCCCGGGGAAAGCCGGGCGGCCAGCTCCTTCAACAGGCTGGCGACGATCATCGCGCGTAGCTCCGTGATGACCACGTTACGGGACAGTTCGCCGGGTAGCCGCTCATCCAGGCCCCGGTCTCCGGCGAGTCGCCGCCGCAGGTCCGCCGCCCGTTGCGGAAGAGGAATCGGTTCCGCCTGCCGGCCCACATACAGCCTCGCCGCGAGCGAATGCTCGAACGGATCAAGCGCTCCGCGCTCCGTATCGGACTGCCGCGGCGTGTCGCCGCTCAACACAGCACGCAAATTCCGGAGTGCGACATCGACTCGCGCCGATGGGTTCTCCGCGTCCGACATCGCGTCGAGCACCCCGATCGCGGCGTTCCTTAGCCGCGTGTACTCGGCCCGGATCACGTCATCCTGCAACATCGCTCCTCATCTTCCCCAGCCTGTCATGGATACCCATCCGCGGCCCCGACGCCCGTGCCGCTCTCCGCTCCCTTCAACAACGCAAAAACAACAAAGGCATAGATTGTCGTATGTACGCCATTAGATAATTTTTCTCTCTAAATATCATGATAGCTGAATTTTTAGTGATATCCTCGAGTCTCCCCCTGGTCGAGGTCACCGGCTTCACTGCCCGCAGCCAGCAAGGAGGGCACTCGTGTCTTCGCGGTCGCGCACATCAGAGACGAGACCCACCCCTACCTCGATCTGTACCCCTGCCACGAGCAGAACTCCATCGACACGACCTGGCACAACGGTCTGGTGACCGTGGACGGCGAGCTGATCAACCGCTATACCGGCCGCTGCGTTGGCTGCGGCGCCATGGGGGAGTTCCTGTTCGGCCTGCCCGTGCGGACGGTTATCCCGCACTGCGGGAGCTGCGGCGTTGCACTGGACGTTCTGCAGCGGTCCCATGCCGACGGCGGCCGTGACACCGGCCCCGCAAGTGGACGCGACACCCGACCTGGCCGCCGGTTCTCCATCTGGCCAGGGACGACCGTCACCTCTCCCGAGATCGCCGGCACTGCATACGTCGTCACTGATCCTCGGCCAGTGTCGCTGGAGATCGCCCGGGCCGGCGCTGAGGAAGATCTGCGCCTGTCGGATTTCGACCAAGACGTAACCGCCCTTGAGTGGGTAGCGGACGGCACGGTGCTGCGGGTGGAGACGCGGGCGTTCGGGCCGCAGCACTTCCGTCCCGTGGAGGAGACCCCCGCACCCGGCTACATGGGGGAGACGGAGGTGCGCTCCGGCACCGCCGAGGACCCGCACCTGGTACGGCTGGCACGGACGGACATGCTTGCGCGCACCTGGCTCCACGAGATCACGGACATGATGCAGGAGCTCGCCACCGTCCAGGAGGGCTCGGAGCAGGGCGTCGTGCCCGAGCACCTGGTCCCGGAGGAGGCCCCGAGGAGCGACCAGTGCGTGCTTGCCCGCATGCGCGAGTACGCGTGGCTGTCGCGCAAGTGGGAGGCGGCCCGTTCCGACGAGGAGCGGTCCCGCTGGAAGGTCGAGCTCGCGGGCACCGCCAGGGACATCGAGCCCCGGGGACACACCCCGCCCTCGCCGCCCTGGGCGGGCGCTGCCACGCAACCTGGCGCCGCCACGCAGCCTGGCCCCACGAGTAGCGAGGCGCTGCGCGCGCGGTACGTCGATGCCGCGGACGAGGAGCTGCGGGCCGCCTACGTCCAGGAGCGCGAGCAGCTGCTCCACGACTACCAGCGACGCCTGGCCGAGGCGCACCCCGCTGACCGTGAGGCGGTCTGGCAGGAGTTCGTCGAGGAGTGGGCGCAGCTGGCCCGGCGGCACGACGCCGGCCGGTTCAGCCTGCGCATCCTCGCCTACTGCACCGAATGGGACCCCCACAGGGGCGGCATCGTGGCCGTCAACCAGAAGCTCGTCGAAGGGCTCGCGGCCGCCGGCCACGAGCTCTTCGTCCGCGTCGGGCACGAGGTGCCGCCGGACGCCTCCGGCGACCGCATCCACCTCATCGGGCCCCGGCGGTATGACCCCAACCGCGGCGAGCAGGAACAGCTTGTGTACGACGGCGAGGACCTGCCGTCCGACGTGGACGCCATTATCGGACACAGCCGCTACTCCGGCCCCGAGGTGCTGCAGGTGCGCAACGAGCTGTACCCGGACACGCCGTTCGTCCAGGTGATCCACATGGTGACCGGCGCGCTCGCCCGGGTGGCGAACCGGCCGGACCTGGAGGTGGAGTTCGAGGGCATCGAACGCCGCATGGTCGCCGCCGCCGACATGGTCGCGGCGGTTGGCCCGGTGCTGGAGAACGAGGCCCAGCGGCTCGCCGCCACCAACCCGGGCGATCACGTCCCTGCCGTCCACCAGATCATCCCTGGAGTGCCCTTCAAGGAGCAGCAGCTACTGCCCTGGGACGGGGAGCGGACGCGCCACGTGCTGCTCGTCGGCCGCGCCGACGCCCCGCAGAAGGGGGCCCACCACGCCGCGCTCATGGTCCGCCGACTGCTGGAGGAGGGTATTGACGTCCAGCTCACCGTGCGCGGCGCCGCTCAGGAGACCGTGGAGGAAGTGAAGGAACGGCTGTCCAACATCGCCGGCCGGGAGGTTGTGGTCAAGCCGTTCTCGATCGATCGGAACGAGATCCTGGCCGACATGCGGCAGGCCGACGTGATGGTCATGCCCTCGCAGGCGGAGGGCTTTGGGCTGGTCGGACTGGAGGCCGCGGGCGCGGGGTTGCCCGTCCTCCTGCCCACTACGAGCGGCGTTGGGGCCTTCTTCGGCGACCCGGGCTGCTTCCCGCCCGAGATCACCCGGCTCAGCCTGGTCGAGCAGGGCTTCGAGGACCAGGTGGACGTTCCGCGCTGGACCGACAAGCTGCGGGAGATCCTGCTCGACATTCCCACGGCGCGGGAGAACGCGCTCACCCTGCAACGGCTCCTGCACGAGGCCAACACGACGTGGGTGGGCGCGGCCGAATCCCTGGCCGCCGCGATCCAGGCGATGCCGGATCGCAGCGCGCCGTGCCCCCAGGCGCCCGCGCTGCCCGCGATGGCGGGGGACGGCTGGGTGAACTGCGCCCAGGGCCACGCGCACTGGGGCCGGTTCGGCGCCGCCGGGCTGCTGCCCATATACCGCGCCGCGGACGGCCAGGTGGACGTGCTCATGCATTATCGGGGAGCGGACACCGACCAGGGGGGAACCTGGGCGCTGCTCGGAGGCGCGCGCGACAGCCACGAGTCCGCGGCGGAAGCCGCCATCCGCGAGACCGCCGAAGAGAGCGACCTCGATCCCGCCCACGTCCGCGTCGAGCGGGTCATCCGGGACGACCACGGCGGCTGGTCGTACGACACCGTGATCGTCTCGGTCGACCGGCGGGTGCCGGTCCGGCCGGTCGAGGGTGAGTCCGTGGCGCTGGCCTGGGTCCCGCTCTCCGAGGTCCAGAACATGAACCTTCACCCCGGCTTCGCCACGAACTGGCCGAGCGTCCAGGCTGAACTCGACGCCGTGCTGAACGGCGAGCCGTCCACCACCGCCGCCACGCCCCCCACCAGCGCGCTCCCGCTGCCCGCGCACCCGGTCACCGGCGCGCGCGTGGTCGCCAGGGGGACGCTCGGCCATGGTGATGGCATCGCGAACAGGGAGCTGGTCACGTTCGACGACGGCCCCGGGCCGTCTATGAGAAGTACGCACGGACCGAGGACGCAAGGGTCAAGGTGCTCGACGCGTACGTCGGCCGGGCGGTGGGCGCCCGCGTCCCGCTGTCGCACCCGGTGGGGCTCCGCGAGGTCTACACCGACCACATGCCTGGTGAGCCGACCTTCGCTCGCTATCAGAACCTGACCGAACTGGCGGACCGGGGGGTGGCCGCGACCCGCGACGGCGTGTTCCTCGGCCTGCACTATGCGCTGACCGCCACCCACAGCGTCACTGTCGACCAGCTCGTCCTCGGGGCATGGCAGAGCCTGATCGCGATCGGCGACAGCGCCGCGTCGCATGGTCCCCTCCCGGACGCCGCGAACCCGTTCGTCCGCACCTTTTACCGGCAGATCGAGCCGCACGTGTTCTCCTGGGTGGACAACCCGATCCCCCCGGGCGACATCGCGATCATGCGGCGGCAGCTCGACAGCCTGCGCCCCCTCTTCGAGCAGCTCGGTCGGCCTGACCTGCACGACGTGGTTATGGAGCGGTTCGGCCAGGTCGCGGAGCACGCGACCGGAACCGATCCGCTGCTGCCCAGACCGCCTGGTGACCACGTCACGCTGCCCGAGTCGACGCCCGAGCCGCGCTACCCTCTGCCCCCGCCGCCGGGCTCGCAGGAGCGGATCGACCATCAGCGAATCGGCGAGGCGCTGCTGACCGACGACGGTCGTATCACCGACACTAGCCAGGCCAAGACCATCGCCATCCAGGCCATCGCCGCGCGGATGCGGTCTTCGACGCCCGAGCTCGTCCTCGCGGCGTTCGGCCTGGTCGTCGGCACCAACATGGGGCACCGCCTGGGCGACGGCCGCTACGTCCTCGTGCCGCACCACGAGCAGTACCCCTCGATCGGGGCCGACGTCCTCCGCGTCGACGAACTCGACCTGGCCAACCCCCGACACCGCCCGAACAAGGTGGTGCGCATGGACGACCCGCGCGCCGAAACCCTGGTCCGCTGGATCGCGGTCAGCGAGGTGATGGGGGCCTGGTCGTACGGCTCCAACAACAACGTGCGCGTGCTGGCGCTGCAGGAGGCCGCCAAGGAGGAGTTCGGCCTCACCAGGGTGCTGGAGTGGCAGACAAACCCGAAGGTGCGCGACGCTGTAAGCCGGGAACTCGCTTACAATCGTAACGCACTGCGGGATTTCCTGCGTACCCAGTACGAGCTGACCCAGGAGGTCCTCGCCAGCCGCGGCATCACCGAAGTGATCGCCTATCGGGCACTGACCTGGCAAGAGGGATCGGTACAGCCAGAGTGGGCCGGCCTGAACGTCGGCGACACTTTCGAAGCGCGCCACCGGCCGCTGGCAAGCTGGGCGGCGGACCGCCAGATCGTCGCCGATTGGCTGGAGAAACGCGGCGGCCGCGCCGTGATCCTGGCCGACCGCAAGCCCGCGCGGGACATCCTGTCCATCCCCACAACCGGCATCGGCTTCTTCGCGCAGAAGGAGTTGGTCACGCTGCCGGGCGACCGCCTAGTCACGCTGGATGGCGTCTTCACCGGCAAGGCCCCGGCGGCTGCCGCGGAGCAGACCGCGGCGAGCAACGTCACCATCGGCGTCCCCGTCCTGGACGACGCCGCGGAAACCCTGGCAGACGATGCGGCGACAACACTGGCGAACGCCGGCGAGGCGCCGGAGAGCCCGGCGAACGACACGGCAGAAAGGCCGACGCCGGTTCTCCAGGAAGCCGGCGACCGATGGCGGCCCCTCACGATCACGACCCCGCTCGACCCCGCCGACCCGCTCGACAGCCGGATCATCCGGATCCTCGACGGCGAGGAGGAGTTCCCAAGCTGGTGGCCGCGGGACGACTCCGGCTACGCCATCACCAAGCGCGACCTGGACTTCCTCGGCATCAACCCGGTCCAGGTCAAGTGGATGCTTACTGGCGAGGCGCCCATGGGCATGACCCCGGCGCTCTACCAGCGGTTCGGTACGGAGATTCTGGAGGCGCTGCGGCGCGACGGTATCGAACCGTCCCAGGTCGACATCCGCCTCAAGGGGACCGGCGCCGTCTTCTTCGCCGGAATCCACAAGACGCTGCCGCGCGAGGAGGACCTGGTCGGCAGCCCGGAGGCGACGCGGCGCTTGCGGGAGTGGTTCGGCGACAGCCAGGACCGTCCCCTGCGCCGCCCGTACGACTCCATGTGGCGCCTCGGCCTGGAGCCGGTGCCCAGCGACGTCGACCTCGACATCAACAGCACCGCCGTGGTTCGGGCCGCCCGTGCGCACTGGAGGGCCCATCACTCCGACCGGTACCCGGGCGATTTCATGGGCGGCCACGGATACCTTGACAAGCAGACGGTGATGGGCGCCTTTTCGGCGCTGGCCGAGTGGGCAAACAGGTGGGAAGGGGAGTTGGGCAGGCCGCTGTCCCTGGGCGTCTTCGAGTCCAGCGGACCATTCGACGCGTCCCTGCTCGGCCGCGCCCTCTCCTCCCACTTCCGCGACACCGACTGGATCATCCACCGCCCCGACACCCCCATGGCCTGGCGTACCCCCAGATCCAAGATCGCCGTCTCGCTCAATTCACAAGGGGCCGCGCTTGAGTCGTCATCCCCGACCGCTCCTGCAACTATTACTGCGCTTGCCTTTCCCCGCAGTCTCCGGAACAACCCCAGCCGTACTGATTCAGATTCTTCCCCGCAGCCCCGTCCTCCCTCCAAAATGCAGCGCAACGATCCCAGCCGCGGACGATAAGGCGTGCTGTAACGGACGGCGATATTCAGTTTCCCCCACAGGTCGCGGGTTCGCGGGACAGATTCAGGGATGCAATAGCTGTCTACGAAGTGCTGTCACCAGGCCGTCGTCAACGCCGAGTTGCTCAGCGGCATAGCCATACACCGACCCGTACCGCGTAATCAGGTCGGCTAGGAAGAGCCGCATGATCTCAGCAGGGGCGCGGCCGTAGGCGGGCCACCTGAGAGTCAGGTCGGGGTAATCAGCGTTCCATTCAGCGACCAGGCGTTCGGTGGCTAGATCGGTCAAGGTAAAATCGGCGACGATGTCGTCCTCGTGCACCCCGAGCAGAGCAAGAACCAGCACGGCCAGCAGGCCGGTGCGATCTTTGCCGGAGTGGCAGTGAAAGACCAGCGGAGCGGTGCTGTCGGCAATGATATTCAATGCACGCCGCAACTCCTTGACGCCGTCGTGGGCGACTTCGGTGTACCTGTCGGCCAGGAAACGGGCGGGCTCGACGTCCGAGTCCAGGCCTGCCTGATTATACGGCTGATGCTCGATACTCAGGTTGTGGTAGGACAGCCCCTGATAGTGCGGGACGCGTCCACTGCGTTTGATCTCCCAGGGATACCGAAGGTCGATTACGGTACGGATATCTAGAGCGAGGAAGCGATCCCAGTCCTGGCCCCGCAGCTTACCCAGCGAGTCGGAACGAAACAGCCGGCCCCAGCGCACCGTGCGGCCATCAGCGGCCCAGTAGCCACCCAGATCCCGGAAGTTGTGCAGACGCTCAAACGCAATATGTCTCCTCACATGGGTCACCTTACGACGACCCGCACTGACCGCCGCTGTTCTCCCAGCTCCCACGTCCTCCTTTCCTGCCTCCCGCACCCTCGACCAGGTCGGTGATCCCCGTCTTCCGGCGTCGCCGAGGCATCCCGCTCCCGGGTGGCCGCCAGGCCGCCCACGCTGGCCGCGTGCCGCTTGGCGGGGCGTCGCTACGACCGTTTGACCCCGCCCGGTTCCAGGCGGATCGGGTTGCTCCAGGCGCGTCCTCCGGTCCTGTCCTCGACGGTGACCCGGCAGTATCCGCATTGTTCGAACATCGCGACGGGCAGGGAGCCCTTCGTCAGCGATTCTCCCGCGAGCACCTGCGCGCCCGGAGCGCCTCCGGTGACCAGTATTTTGCGCACCGGGGAGCAGCTCACCGTGACCATGCCGTCGTGGAACTGGATGTCGTGTAGT
>NZ_CAKKTL010000135.1:3492-14337 GCF_920664355.1 Protofrankia sp. CiP1_Cm_nod2 | reverse complement strand
CCCCCCGGCCGGGCCCGTCCCCGCCACCAGGCCGTGGCCCGCCCGGCCTGCCCGGCCCGCCCGGCAGGCGCGGACGCGGCTGACCCGGACGCGGCTGGCGCGGGGGGTGTGTCGCCGGTCCCGGCGAGCACGTCGGCCAGGTGCAGGACGCGCACTCCCGAGCGCCACCTGGACAGCAGTCCGCCGATGTGCGCGAGACAGGAGCTGTCCGCGGCCACCAGCACCTCCGCCCCGGTCTCGCGGACGTGGCGTGCCTTGTCCGCGCCCATCGCCACCGACACGTCTGCGTTCTTGATCGCGAACGTGCCGCCGAACCCGCAGCACTCCTCGGCCGCCGGCAGGTCGACGAGGGTGAGCCCGCGCACCGCGCGCAGCAGCCGCTGGGGCCGGTCACCAAGCCCGAGCACCCGCAACGAGTGGCAGGTCGGATGGTAGGCCACCCGGTGCGGGAAGTACGCGCCGACGTCGACAACCCCGAGCACGTCGACGAGGAACTCCGTCAGCTCGTACACCCGCGGTGCCGTGCGGGCCACCGCGTCCCGCAGCGCCGCGTCACCCCGCTCGGCGGCCAGCCGGGCATACAGGTGACGGATCGTGCCGGCGCATGACGCCGACGGGGTGACCACCGCGTCGTATCCCTCGAACGCCTCGACGAAGCCCCGCACCAACGGCACGGCCTCGTCCCGGTAGCCGGTGTTGAGGTGCATCTGCCCACAGCAGGTCTGCGCCGGGGGGAAGTCCACCTCGACCCCGAGCCGCTCGAGCAGCTCGACGGTGGCCTTCCCCGTCCCGGGAAAGGCCGTGTCGTTGAAACAGGTCACGAACAGCGCGGCCTTCACGGCGCCACCTTCCTCACCCCGCCCCTCGTCCCATCCTGGCCGTCCCACTCCGGCCGTCCCGCCCTCCGTTATCCCACTCCCGTTCCCGCGCGCCGGCCCACCCGTGCGAACCGCATCCCCGCCACGGCTCGCTCCTCGCCCTCGTTCCGCGGCGCGCATCCCCACGGCCTGTCTCTTCGCCCGGCCACGCGGCCGGGCACCGGCCCAGCGGGCGTCCACTATGCGACGGCCCAATATGTGACGGAAAGTAATCACGGTCGGCTACTACCATGGCACCAGGACGGTGTCGGGACGCCTGGCCCGCCCGGACGGCGTCCGAACGGCTTGTCTGTCCGCAAAGCGACACCGGATGGGCACAACCCCTATCTCAAACCCCGCGACAGCAGCATTATCGTCAGAGCGTGACGGCCAACACATCTTCGGCGCTGTTCACTGGATCCACCGGAGTAGGCACCCCGCCGCCGGGCCCGTACCACCACGGGCAGCCACATCATCACGAGCAGCGCAGGTGACCGCGATGACGGCACGTCAGGCACGGCCCGACAGGCGGACGTCCGCCGGCTCCGGCCGGCTCCGCACCCTGCCGGCGGCACGGACAGCGGCACGGACAGTAGCCGCCGCCAGCGGCACTGGGCGTACCCGGACGGGCGGTCGCCGGGCCGGCGACGGGTACCGATGACCCCCCGCCGGCCCGACGGAGCGCTCGAGGTGACCGGCGCCGGCCAGCCGCTCGCGGCCCTGTCACCGTGGCCGGTCCCACGCCCGGTCACCGGCGTGGCCACCGGGACGGCCATCGGCCCGACGCCCGGTCCAGCCGCCCCGCGGCACCGCGGCCGGTGACCATGGCGAACACGGCCCAGGAGCGGATCGACCGGACCCTGGCCGCGCTGTCGGAGGCGGCCGCGTCCCAGGCGGCCGCCCTGATAGCCCTGGAGAACGCTCCCGAGCGGGCCCTGCTCGTCCCGGACCGGCTCACCGGCGGCACCCGCCGGCGGGCAACGACCGCGTTGAACACGTTGGCCGATGCCTGGCACTGGTACGGCATCCTCAACGATCTTGTCGGACGGGCACGCGCCCTGCGCGGCGACAGGGCCCGGCTGGACGCCCGCACCATCGACGAGCTGGACGCGCTGCTGCACGGCCCGATGCCGCGGCGGGGCGTGCGCCCGGCGGAGCTGGCCAGCCGTACCGACGCGGCGCTACGGACCGTACGCACCTGCGTCGACGAGATCACAGCCGCCTGGAACACCCACCTGGCCGCCGTGGGCGCGGCCGAACAGCGGATCGCCGCCGCCGCCGCGACCGCCGCCCGGCTGCGCCTGGACGACGACGCGGGCCTGGCCATCGCCCGCCGTCTGCTGGCCGAGTTCGCCGAACAGGCCGCCACCGATCCGCTCTCGCTGCCCGAGAGCCTGTCCGCGCGGCTGGCGGCGGCGGTCGCGGCGGCCGGTGCCGGGCTGGACGAGCTGGCCAGGCGGCACGACACCCTGCCCCAGGCGCTGCGGGAGGCCCACCAGCTGCTGGCCGGCATCGTCGCCCTCATCGAGCGGGCCGCGGCGGACGCCGACCGGGCCCATGGCCGCGTCCTGCCACCAGGAAGGTCCCTGACCCGCCTGCCCGACGGCGTGCTCGACGACGAGCGTCACGGCCTGCGGACCTGGCTCGAGCGGCTGGCCGCGGCGGCGTCGGCGGGCCGTTGGAAGGAGGCGAGCCGAGGCCTCGACCGCTGGCGGGAGCTCGCGGAGGCCACCGCGATCTCCGCCCGCCGGGTCGCCGAGGCCAACGCGGCCATGCTGCGCACCCGCGACGACCTACGCGGGCTGCTGGCCGGCTGGCAGGCCAAGGCGGCCGGACGCGGTGTCGCCGAGGAGCCGGAACTCACCAGCCTGTACCGGCAGGCCCGGTCGGTGCTGTACACGGCACCGACCGATCTCGACCGGGCCGCCGCGCTGGTGCATGCCTTCGGCGCGGCGGTCGACCGCCGCGGCGCGCCGCATCCGGGGCCGGCCCCGGGGCCACATCCGGGGCCGGCGCCAGAGCCGGGGCCAGGACCGGGAGCAGGACCGGAGCCGAGAGCGGGGCCAGGACCGGGCGCGGGCCCGGGGCCAGAGCCAGGGCTGGGAGCAGAGCCGGGAGTAGAGCCGGGAGCAGACGCCGCGCCGCGCTCACGGCCGGGCGGGCACCCGGGCCGGCCCCGGCACGCAACAGGTCGAGCGGCGCGCGCCCAGCCGGGAAGGATCCTGGCGGCGGTGCCGCCGCGGCACCCTGGTCGATACTGCCGGCATGCCGGCCCGGCCCCGACGGCCTGGCCCCGGTACGTCACCAGGGCGGCGGCGGCAGGCCGCGTCCGCCCGTGGACGTTGGTTCGACCAGGTGATACGCACGTGATCGGCTGTGGGCAGGCCACGGCGGAAGCCACCAAGACCGGGCGGGCCGGCCACGGCCCCGCAGCGGAGAAGGGACGGTACGGAATCGACCAGAACGGGGGTCGCTGCCCGGCGTGCGCGGCTCCGGTACGTCCGGGCGACCGCTTCTGCGAAGCGTGTGGAACGCCGCTGCGGGCCATACCACCGGGGGGTACCGGCGACACCGACCATCGTGAGATCGACCTCGGCCCGATCGCCGGCGTCTGCGACCGAGGGGTACGGCACACCACCAACGAGGACGCGATGGGCGTCCTCGTGGTCGGCTCCACGCTGATCGCGGTGGTCTGCGACGGCGTGTCGAGCACGCCCGGATCCGGGCCGGCCGCCCGCTCGGCGGCCCGGGTGGCGGCGGCGACCGCGGCGGCGGTCCTCGCCCGGCCCGTCACCCGCTCCCACCCCGGGCGGGAGCGGGACGACGTGGAGCACCGCCCCAGCCATGACCGCGGCCGGCCGGCCGGCCCCGACCGGTTCGGCCGCACCGGCTTCGACGAGGACTTCGGCACGGACCGCGACCCACCCGACCATCATGATCGCTACCGCGGCCCCAGCGGCCACGGCGGCCACGGCTACGACCCCGACTGGCCGGACCCGGATCCCCCGACCTGCCCGCCAGGCCCGCTGGGCGGCCCGCTCAGCGAGGAGCCGCCCCCGGGCCGGGCCGAACAGGCGGTACGCGCCGCCGTGGCCGCCGCGCAGGACGAGGTGGCCCGGATGCCCGCCATCGGACGCAGCGCGCCGTCCTGCACGCTGGCCGCGGCGATCATCACACGGGAACGGGACGGCACCGGGCACGTGACCGTCGGTTGGATCGGCGACAGCAGAGTGTATCTATTCACGACGCGCTGCTTCCAGCGGCTGACCGAGGACGACACCTGGGCGGCCGAGGCCGCCCGCGCCGGGCTGATCCCCGCGTCCGCGGTCGAGACCGACCGGCGGGCCCACACCCTCACCCGCTGGCTCGGGGGCGATGCCGAGGACGTCACCCCGCACGTCCGCGCCTTCCCGCTGCCCGCCTCGGCCACGGTGCTGGTCTGCACCGACGGGCTGTGGAACTACCTCTCCCGCGCCGAGGACATGGCCGCGGTCGTCGGCCAGCTCCCGCCGAACGCCTCACCGATCATGATCGCCCGCCATCTGACCGGGCACGCGATCGACCGCGGTGGCCACGACAACATCACGGTCGTGGTCACGCGGGCCGGCCCGGACCCCATCGACGGGTACGCCGGCCGGCACCCCTCCGGAAGGGAGCAGCGATGACCACGCCGTTCACCGTGGAGGTCTTCCAGAACGAGTATCTGGCCCACGGCCACGGCGAGGTACACGCGGTGGTCACCGTCCGGGGAGCGTACGGCCCGGCCCCGGCAGGCCTGCCGGGCCAGCGCGGCCCGGTGGAGCTCGCCGAGGTCATCATGCTGGACTGCTCCGGCTCCATGGGCAGCCCGCGGACGAAGATCGTCGAAATGCGGCGGGCGGCGGAGGCCGCGGTCGACGCCCTGCCCGACGGCACCTGGTTCGCGATCGTCCGGGGGTCGGGGATCGCCGAGGCCGTCTACCCGGCCGGCCGCGAGCTCGTCCGGGCCGACGAACGGACGCGGACCGCGGCCAAGGAGCGGATCGGGCTCCTCGACGCCGACGGAGGCACCGCGATCGGCCGCTGGCTCACCCGCGCCCGGGAGCTGATGGCCACCAGGCCGGACGCGATCCACCATGCGATCCTGCTGACCGACGGACGCAACGGCGAGCACGCGGCCGAGTTCGACGAGGCCGTCGCCGCGTGCGTCGGGCGTTTCCAGTGCGACTGCCGGGGCGTGGGGGCGGACTGGCGGGTCGATGAGCTCCGCCACGTCGCGACGGCCCTGCTCGGCACGGTCGACGCGGTCCGGAGCCCGCATGATCTGGCCGCCGACTTCCAAGCCATGATCAGTACCGCGACGAACCGGGCGGTGGACCGCGTCAGCCTACGGGTATGGACGCCGCGTAACTCAGCTGTACGGTTTCTGCGACAGGTCGCACCATTTGTGGCAGATCTCACCGGCAGCGCCACCCGGGTCGACGACCTGACTGTCGACTATCCGACTGGCGCGTGGGGCGCGGAATCCCGCGATTATCACCTATGCGTCACAGTGCCATCACGTATGGATGACATGGAGATGCTGGCCGCCCAGGTCGGCGTGGTCGTGTCCGGCCAGGTGCGCTGCCGCGAGCGCGTCCGCGCGGTCTGGACCAGCGACGCCAGCCTGTCCACCCAGATCGCGCCCGAGGTCGCCCACTACACCGGCCAGGCCGAGCTCGCCCAGGCCATCCAGGAGGGTCTGCGGGCCCGACGCGACGGCGACGAGGCGACCGCTACCATCAAACTTGGTCGAAGTGCACAGTTGGCGCGTCAGTCCGGCAACGAGGGTACATACCACCTACTTCAACACGTGGTCGACATTGAGGACGCAAGCACAGGTACTGTTCGGCTGAAACGGAACGTTGACACCATTGACGAAATGGTCCTTGACACACGGTCGACCAGGACCGTCAGGGTGAACAGGTGATCAGGTGAGCGCACGCTGCCCAGACGGGCACCTGTCTCTGGCTCCCGACTACTGCGATCAATGTGGTATGCGGATTGTAGCCAGTCAGGAGCCCTACGTCATTCATCCCGCGGACGGGACGAGCGGGCCGTCAGGTCGCGGGCGACCGCACCAGCCGGACCACGCCGCCGGGGCCCCCGGGGAGCCGCCCTACGGCCGGCGGCCGGCCGAAGGCGCCGGGCCGCTGCCGGCCGGCCCGGGACAGCCGGGCCCGAGCGCGTCGCTGCCGGGCGACCCGTTCGGACGGGACGGCTATGCCCAGGACGGCTACGACTCCCCCGGTCGCCCCGCCGCCGGCCGCCCCGCCGACGGGTACGGCGCCGATGGATACGGGGCCGGCGGGTACGGGGCCAGCGGGTACGGCCGTGACCCGTACGGCCAGGAGAGATACGCCGCCAGCGGCTATCCGCCCGACCCCTACGCCCCAGGCGGCTACAGCGCGGACAGCTACCCGCCCGACCCCTACCGAGACCCTCGCGGCGAGCCTCCCGACGAGCCGTACCGGGCCGACCTGTGGGGCTACGAGCAGGCCGACCCGTACCGCTCCCCCGCGCCCTCCGCGCCCGGCACGGGCGGTGTCGACGACCCGTACGGCCTCGACCGCGGCGCCGCCGCCCGCCCCTCGACGGGAGCAGCGGCCACCGACTACCACCGGCCCCCGCCGAACCAGGCTGGCTTCGAGCGTCCGGCGCGGGAGGCCGCCCGGGAGCCGATCGACGGCTATGCCGCCTGCCCGAGCTGCCACAACCCGAACGAGGTGGGCGCCCGCTTCTGCGAGGTGTGCGGCTTCGATCTTGTCCTGCTGGAGCATCCCGCGCCCGCCTCGGCGGAGCGTTCCGGCCCCAGCGGGCCACTGCCGGTCCAGACCACCGGCTGGGACGTGGTCGTCGAGGCCGAGCGGGAGTACTACGACAGCGGTGACGACCACCGGGTCCCGTTCCCGACGATCTACCCACGGCGGGTGTTCGCGCTCAACGGCCCCCGGCTGCTGATCGGGCGGCGCAGCGAGTCCCGCGGCATCCATCCGGAGATCGACCTGGCCGGCGCCCCCGAGGACCCGGGCATCTCACGCGCGCACGCCATGCTCGAGCTCCTGCCGGACGGCAGCTACGCCGTGCTCGACCCGGGATCAACGAACGGCACCCGGATCAACGACGAGCCGAACCCGATCCCGCCAGGCCAGCCGGTACCGCTGCGCCACGGCGACCGGGTGTATCTCGGAGCCTGGACCAGAGTCACGATCCGTTCCCGGTAACCGCTGTTCCCGGTAACGACCGTTCCCGGGAGCCACCGCTGGCAGCGGCCACTGGCACCGGCCAGCGGAGAAGATCCGAATGGGTCCGTCGTCCGGTACGCCCACCAGGACGAAAAGCGCACCGGACGACGGACTCACCCGAATCAGGTCTCACGCAGGCCTCGCACGCGGACGCGCGAGCCGACACAACGGCCTGCTCCGGCGGCGACGGCAGCGAGGCCCCGCGCGCGGACGTGCGAGGCTGCCCGCGTGACCCGGCCGCCTGGGGAGTGCCGGCTGCCGGCCGGGCCGGCCGGGTTGGCCGGTATCCCTACGCCAGGTGCCAGCGCTGCCCTTCGGGCGTGTCCTCGACGATGAGGCCACCGGCGGCCAGCCGGGAGCGAATCTCGTCCGCCTCGGTGTAGTCCCGTCGGGCACGCGCGGCCGACCGCAGATCAAGAACGATCTCCATGACGCCGTTGAGCGCCGGCCGCAGCTCGGAACCGGCCGCTGGCCACTGGCTGACCGGGTCGAGCCCGAGAACGACCAGCATCCTGCGCACGACGTCGACCCAACCGGCAAGCTCCCGACGCCGCGCCTTGGACAGCACCTGGTTCCCGCGGCTGACCGCGCTGAAGAGGACAGCCAGCGCCCGGGAGATCGCAAGGTCGTCGTCCAGGGCGGCCGCGAAGGCCGCCCACGCCTGTGCCGGGCTGCTCACCTCGGCCGGGTCGCCGGCCGAGAAAGCATGTGCGGCAGCGGTGGCCACCGTCCCGCCCCACCCGCCCGGGCGGGCGCTCTGGCGGATGCCACCCTTCAGCTGGCTCTGGCTCTGGCCGACGGGATCCCGGCGCGGGTTCGTGGCGCATTCGGCCGCCAGCGCCGCGGCCTCGTCCGGCCCGCCCAGGATGTCGAGCGCGTTACGGACGAACGTCTCGATCCGGTCGTGAGCCGCCGCCGACTCGGCCAGCCCTTCCGAGCTGTACTCCAGCGACGACCGGTAGTGCGCCGACAGCAGGTGGTAGCGCAGCACCTGTGGCCTGACCTGCTCGAACGCGTCGCTGACCAGGAAAGAGTTGCCCAACGACTTCGACATCTTGGTGCCGCCGGTGGTCAGCAGACCGACGTGCATCCAGTAACGGGCCATCTGCGGCGCGCCCCCGTGGGAGTGGGCCGCGCTGGCCGACTGCGCACGCTCGTTCTCGTGGTGCGGGAAGATCAGGTCGAGGCCGCCCCCGTGGATGTCGAAGACCTCCCCGAGGTACTTGCCGGCCATTGCCGAGCACTCGATGTGCCAGCCCGGCCGGCCGCGCCCCCACGGCGACTCCCAGAACGGCTCGCCGGGCTTCACACCCTTCCAGAGCGCGAAGTCACGGGGATCGGCCTTGCCCTCATCGCACTCCGGTGAGGCCTGGACCGCTTCCGGACGCTGGTGGGACAGCTCGCCATAGCCGGCGAAGCGGGAGACCCGGAACCATACCGAGTCGCCGCCGCGGTAGGCATAGCCGGTGTCCACCAGCCTGCCGATGAGCGCCAGCATCTCCGGGATGTGCCCGGTGGCCCGCGGCTGGATCGTGGGCGGCAGGACACCGACCGCGCGATAGGCGTCGTCGAAGGCCCGGGTCTGACGGGTGGCCAGCTCCCACACGCTCTCGCCGGCCCGGCTGGCGTTAATTATGATCTTGTCGTCGATGTCGGTGACGTTCTGTACGAAGGTCACCTCAAGCCCGGACGTGACGAGCCACCGGCGGAGCAGGTCGAAGGCGACGGCGGTACGGATGTGCCCGACGTGCGGCGAGGACTGGACGGTGGGCCCACAGACATACACGCCCACGTAACCGGGGCGCAGCGGCTCGAACAGCCGCAGGCGCCGGGTGCGCGTGTCGTAGATGTGGAGTCCCATCTGTCAAGAGTACGGCGCGGCCCCCCGCGGGATCCCTCGCCACCCGTGTCAGACACGACTCCGTTCCATGAACAGCCCGCAACATGTACGAAATCCGACTCCGGTAGAGGGCCGAAGCCGGATGCGCGCGGCCCGGAACGTGGTAGGCGGAACGGGCCATGCACAGTAGTGCGCACGGTATAACGCACCGCATGATGCACAGTAGGTAACAACGGAAGAACACAAGCCACAACGGCGAACCCTGGGAGTTTCACCGCACCCGGCGATATGCTAGGCCATGCAGCGGGACGCCAGGCCGCCGGGATGCCAGGCCGCACAGCAGGCCACATACCGGGCCGTCACCGTCAACCGGTGGTGAACACCCGTTCGACGGTGACGCGGATGACGATCCGCGTCACTTCGGGCGCGTCCCAGCGATACGTCTCGTCACCGGTGTACTTCAGCGCGAGGGCGTCGATCAGCTCGCGGCCCCCCTCTTCCGACAGCGTGGCCCGCCCCCGGACCTCCACGTATCCATAGGGATCCCGCTGGTCGAGGAACATGATTCCCACCCGCGGATCCCGCGCGATATCCCGCTCCTTGGCACGGCCCCGGATTGTGGACAACAGAAGCTCATCACCATCACGATCAATCCACAACACAGTCATGCGCGGAGACCCGTCCGGCCGGATCGTCGCAAGCGTCACGTAGGTCGGGGAATCCGCGAGCTTCTTGACCTTCTCGGGCAGATATGACGACATCAGGCTCCTCTGCCGCTCCTGTCGCTTTCCCACCCTGTCATCCGGTCGACGGCTGTCCGGTTGTCATGCCAATCAGGCATGACAACCGGACAGCTCGTGTCGCGCCCGCGGCACTCCCGGATATATCCCCTGTTCAGACGCGGACGACTGTTCAGACGCGGACGACGAGGGCGGTGGCGATCGCCGCGAGCCCTTCGCCCCGGCCGGTCAGCCCGAGGCCGTCGGTGGTGGTCGCGGACACGCTCACCGGCGCGCCCACCGCCGCCGTCAGGACCTCCTGCGCCTCCACCCGCCGGCCGGCCAGGCGCGGCCGGTTGCCCACGATCTGCACGGCGACGTTGCCGATCGTCCAGCCCGCCTCGGCCAACAGCCTCGCCGTCTCACCCAGCAGGGCCACTCCGGCCGCGCCGGCCCATTCCGGCCGGCCGGTACCGAAGACCGAGCCAAGATCTCCAAGCCCGGACGCGGTCAGCAGTGCGTCACAGGACGCGTGCGCGGCGACGTCACCATCTGAATGACCGTCGAGCCCGGTCTCGCCGGGCCAGAGAATGCCGGCCACCCAGCAGGGGCGGCCCTCCGCGAACGGGTGGACGTCGACACCGAGCCCGACCCGGGGCAGTCCGGACAGATCCCTCACCTCACTCACACGTCACCACTCACACGTCACTCAAGGAGCACATCGCTCAAGGGGGCTCAGGGAGAAGGAGCCGGCCGTCAGACGGACCAGAGGGTCCGCGGCCTGAACACCGTTCCAGCGGCGCTCGCGTTCCGCCGGCAGCGGCAGCGCAACGACCACCGCGTCGCCAGGGACCCGGCGCGGGCAGATAGTCACCGCGCCAGGACCTGTCTGGCTGGTGTTCGCTCGCGCGGACAGCGCCCGGACGGCCGCACGACCGAACACACGACCGAACATCGGCCTAACGGTGCGCGAGCAGTGCCTCGGCGAGAATCAGGTCGGCGGGCCTGGTCACCTTGAACGCCTCCTGGGAGCCGGGAACGGTCGTCACGGCCACGCCGAGCGCCTCGACCAGCCCCGCGTCATCAGTGATCGCCATATCGGGAGGCAGCGTCGCGCTGAGCCGGTAGGCGTCGTCCAGCACGTCCCGGCGGAATCCCTGTGGGGT
>NZ_CAKKTL010000135.1:0-3194 GCF_920664355.1 Protofrankia sp. CiP1_Cm_nod2 | reverse complement strand
CTGTACCGCGCGCAGGACGTCGCGCGGCACCGTCCGCACGACCCGGCCGGTCTCGTCGATCTGCTTGATGGTGTCGTTGACCGCGAGCACCGGGATGACCGCGGGCGCTCCGGCCAGGACCGCTGACGCGACCGCGTCGACAAGCGCCGGTGGCGTCAGCGGACGGGCCGCGTCGTGCACGAGGACGACCCCCACCGTCTCGTCGAGTACCGCGATGGCGGCCCGCACGGAGTCGATCCGTTCGGCGCCACCAGCGATCACCCGCACGCCGGGCCCGAGCAGTGCCTCGAACACGTCCAGCTCCGCGGCCGGAGCTGCGACGACCACCTGGTCGACCAGGGCCGCGGAGGTCAGTGACTCGACCGCGTGCTGGACGAGGGAACGGCCGGCCAACGAACGAAGCGCCTTGGGTACGGCTCCACCAAGACGTTCGCCGCGGCCGGCTGCCGGCACGACCGCGGCTACACGATCAGACATATGCATAAAAAGCGTCAAATGGATTCGGACGCGTTGGCTATCCGGAGTATCCGCCGCCGCGACTAACCCGCCAGCACCTCGTCGAGCATCGCCTCGGCTTTGTCCTCGTTGGTGCCCTCGGCCAACGCCAGCTCGCTGACCAGAATCTGACGCGCCTTGCTCAGCATGCGCTTCTCACCAGCGGACAGCCCCCTTTCGCGATCACGACGCCAGAGATCACGAACGACCTCGGCGACCTTGTTCACGTCACCCGAGGCGAGCTTCTCGAGATTCGCCTTGTAACGCCGCGACCAGTTGGTCGGCTCCTCGGTGTGCGGGGCCCGCAGGACCTCGAACACCCGCTCAAGGCCGTCCTGGCCGACCACATCACGGACACCGACCATCCCGACGTTGTCTGCGGGGACGCGCACAGTGAGGTCACCCTGAGCGACCTTGAGCACGAGATAGAGCTTTTCCTCGCCCTTGATGACGCGTGTTTCAATCGCGTCTATGAGAGCAGCACCGTGATGTGGGTAAACAACGGTCTCGCCGACTTGGAACGCCATGTGTCAAGTGCCCCTTCCGCCTTCACCAGGGTAACACGCGTGCATCGACGCAGGTCAGACGCGTGCTTGTGGAACAGGTCGGCGACGGCCCGACCGGACGTCCCGGTGACGCGTCCAGAGCGCCCCGGCAACGCTCCGGACCAGGCGAAACAGGCAATGGCCACCAGCATGGGCAGCTCGCCCGGATGTTGTTGCTGTGCTTCCCGCTACCCCGTAACGCCCTGATCGACACTGTGACCAACATCGTGATCGCGGGAGAACGGCCGCGCCACCGCGGATGACGCCGCCTCGCGAGGAGGCTCCCCTGGACGACGCCCGGCCCACCGGCGTCCGCCCTGTTGACACGGCACCAGCTTCCTATACCACCCGGCACATGGGCCGTCCATCAGCCACGATGGAGGGGTGCACGTCACACCGCCGCCGCCACCCGCCTCCGGGGACGACGGAAACGGTCCCCGCCACGAGGACGACCAGCATGCTCATCTTCCGTATCAGCGCTGGGATGAGCTTCCCCCGGTCGACGTCCGGATCCCCGACGATCTGAGCGAACTCGACGCCGAGGTGGCCACCTACCAGGCCGAGCTGCGGTCGCGACGGCGGCGGGAGCGCGTCGACCGGCTGGTCCCGGGCCTGCGGCGCCTGCGCGCCCGGCGCGGCCGGCGTCACCGGCCCGACCTGCTCGAGCGGCTCGACCGACGTGCCCAGCGGGAGGCGCCGGCCGGGCGGTCCCGCCACACCTCCGGAGCCGTCGTCGCGCTGATCGTCATCGTCCTCGCAGCGCTGGGCGCGATGGTGCCGCTCGTCCTCGCGCATCCGCGGCCGCTCGCGCCGCGGGGCGCGGTCCCGCTCGCGTCCACGAGCGTGCTGCCGGGCGCGGTCGGTGGGCTGCTGCCCGACGTCCCGCTCAGTACCGCCCGCACCTCCCGTCCCGCCACCGACCTGCGACCGGCGCTGATCGTGCTGCTGCCGGTGGCGTGCGAGTGCCCGCGGGCCATCCACGAGATCGTGAGCCAGACCCGGGAGGGCCGGCCGATACCGACCTACCTCGTGGCGCCGTGGACCGACGACCCCTCGCTGGAGCGGCTCGTCCGCCAGCCGGACGCGGCCGCGGGGCTCGCCGTCGGCTACAACGACCCGGGCGCCTCCCTGTCCCGGCTGTACCGGGCCGATCCCCGGCAGCCGACCCTGCTGCTCGTCGCCATGGACGGCCGCCTGGTGCACCCGCCACGCACCTTCACCGTCGGTGACCGCCTGGAGGGATGGCTGGGGGCGTTGCCGGGCCGATAGGCCTCCCTCACCACTCTGGCCCGTCTGGCCCTGGCCCGTCTGGCCCGTCCGGCCCGCGGCTCATCCCGGCCCGGCCCGGTCGCGCCCGCCGCGCGGCGGCGTCCCGCGGCTGGTTCACCGCGCCACCGGAGGACCTGCACTAACATGTGGTCCGCGGTCGAACTCTGCACGTATGCGAGTTCTGTGCGAATGTGCGTCCTGGGGTTGGGACCGTGCCCGCCCCGTCCGCCGGTCCGGCGACGGGGTCAACCGAGACCGACGTGACGACCGTCGGCTCCGCACCGAGGAGCAGCCGACTCGTGAGCCACCGCCCGCGCGTGCGTACCGCGACCGCCTTGCTGGTGGCCGCCACATCGCTGACCGGCACGGCCGCGCTCTCCGCCTGCGCGGCCGGCAGCGACGCGCTGACGTCACAGGCGCGCACGACCACGAACACGGTCTCCGGCGCCGTCGGCACCATCTCGCTGCGCAACGTCTACGTGGCCGGGCCGGCGGCCAGGGGCGCGGACGCCCAGGTGGTTTCGGCCTTCTTCAACGGGGGGACCCAGGAGGACCAGATCATCCAGGTCAGTTCCGACGCGGCCAACGGTGGCGTGGCACCCGCGTCGGCGGTCCTGAAGCCCGGCGGCGGCGTCATCTACATCGCCAACGGCAGCGCCCCGACCCTGACGGGGCTTAACCGCGAACTGCTCGTCGGGCAGGCGGTCCCGGTCACGTTCACGTTCGCCAAGGCCGGCAGCGTCACCCTGAACGTCCCGGTGGAGCCGGCCGCTCCCGGGGCGTCCGCGCAGCCGACGGCCGCGGTGACGACCCCGCCCGCGCAGGGCGGCACGACGCCCGCGCCGCGCGCCGTGGCCTCCGCCGACCGGGCGCACTGACCGGGCG
>NZ_CAKKTL010000134.1:3436-14995 GCF_920664355.1 Protofrankia sp. CiP1_Cm_nod2 | reverse complement strand
GGCGCGGCTGGCGCGCGCGGGCCGGCCGCCGGTGACCGGGCCCGCCCGGCGGGCCAACGGCATCATGATCATGATGCTCGCCCGTCCGGGGACCGGGTATCGGCCGGGGCCGGTCAGCGGGCAGGGGAGCGCGGGCCGTCGGCTGGATGGGGCGGCCCGGCCGAGGCCGTCTCCAGCGCGGACGACATCGAGGCCACCGATCGGTTCACCAGGCTTCCCGGCGAGGAGGGCCGTTCCGGCGCCGCTGGTCGTCCCGCTCAGGCGCGTACCGGGCGCGCCCGGGTGGACGCCGCTCCCGCCAGGGGTGGTTCCGGCCCGGTCCGTGCCGCCACCGCCGCCGACGCCGCCTCTGGCACCGATTCCGACGCTGATACCGACTCCGGCTTCGACGCCACCGCTGACGCGCGGGCCCGGCCGGGTGCCGCGTCCGCGCGGCGCCGTCCCTCGCGTGCGCGTCCGGCCGTGAGCCTGCTGGGCCTGCTGCTGGTGATCGCTGTCATGGTCGTCGGGTTCTCCGTCGGGCAGGCTGTCGCGGTGCCGGGCTCGGTCAGCGTGCAGTCACGGATCAGCGGCTGGGCCCGTGGCCATAATCTGGCGTTCCTCGTCGAGAGCGTCGACAGGTTCCGCTGATCGTCGATGTTCCCGGTGCCGCTGGCCGGGTTTCGATGATCGTTGCTGCCAGCTGGCGACTTGTCCGTATATTGATAAATATGTCGGATGGTAGTGTTTCATTGTTGCCTGATTTTCTGTTACCATGCGAGATGTTGATAAAATGGGGTGTAGCTCCCAAATAGTCCATCTACGCTAGCCGCTGTTTTGCAGTTGGTCATTGTGATGGTTGTTGTGCGAGGAATTCACTTCCGGGCTCTTGCGCTCGGGGCTTCCTGCATGTGAATCTGCATAGACAGGTCTGTCGCGCTCTGTCACAACATGTGCGACTTGGCGTGATGTTGGTCGGGTGGCGTCCCGGCCTGTCATCCGCGGCAGGAGGCTTCGCGTGCGTCCATATTCCACGCGTCCACACAGCAACGGCCCACGTGTCATCCGTCCGGCGGCCGGTCGTGCCGCGGACGCCTCCGCGGCCGAGGATCCCCGCGTCAGAGCATCGGCCCTGGCCGCCCCTGCCCCGCCGGGCCGGGAGCCGACCGCGGAGGAGGTCGACGCGATCGCCCGGGCGGTCTTCGCCAGCCCGCTGGTCGCCGCCGTCCTCCGCGGCCGCCTCCAGGTGGACTCCATCAGGATCTCCACCGGCTCGCCCGACTGGGCGTTCGTCGCGCTCCGGCCGCGTGAGCACGATCTCGACCCGGCCGTTGCCGTGCTGCGCTGGAACGTCAGCGGCGGCTGGGTGCTCGACCAGGTCGGCACGGCCCAGGTCGGCGTGGGCCGGGTCCCGGTGGCCGTGAGCGACGAATTCGATCTTGATGATGGACGATAGGGCGTGTCGGGCCTCCCACGCGGCCGGATACCGTTGTGAAGGTGTCCACACCGGCGGACGGCTCCGACGTGCCCACCACCCTGGCCGGGTGGCTGCGCGGCCTGCGGGATGACGCGCTGGCCCGGCTGCTCACCCTGCGGCCGGATCTGGCCACCCCGCCCCCGCCCGACTTCGACGTCCTCGGTGCCCGGCTGGAGATCCGGGTGAGCGTCACCCGCGCGCTCGAGCGGCTCGACGTCTTCACCCTCGAGGTCTGCGAGGCGTTGACACTGCTCCCACCCGCGGTGAGCGCGGCGGAGCTGTCGACGTTCTGCGGGGGCGCGGACGTGACAGCGGCCCTGGCGACGCTGCGCGAACGCGGGCTGGTGTGGGGGGACGACGCGGCCGTCGTGCTCGTCGGCATGGTCCGTGACCTGCTGGGCGAGCGTCCGCTCGGGTTCGGCCGGCCGTTGCGCGCGTGCCTGGGCGGCCATCGGCACACCCAGCTGGCCCGGCTCGCCGCCGCGGTCGGCGTCGACCCGCGCCGGGACCGGGGCGCGGCCACCCGCTCGGCCCTGCTCGACGAGCTGGCCGCCGTGCTGGCCGGGCGGGAGCGGGTGTCCAGGCTGGTCGAGGAGTGCGGCCCGCGGGCCCGCCAGATCCTCGACCGGCTCGCCGCCGGGCCGGCGCTGGGGCACACCGGCGACGCCGGGCGCCTGCTCGCCGCCTCCGACGCCCGTACTCCGGTGGAGGAACTGCTCGCGCGCGGCCTGCTCGTCGGTGTCGACGAGGAGACGGTCGAGCTCCCCCGGGAGGTGGGCCTGGCCCTGCGCGGCGACCGGCCGGCGGGGACGCTGCACGTCGACCCGCCCGCGCTCACCGGCCGGCAGATCGATCTCGGCCAGGTCGACGGCGCCGCCGCGCTTGCCGCCGGCACGCTGATCCGCCTGGTGACGGCCCTGCTCGAGGCGTGGGGAGAGGCCCCGCCCACCCCGCTGCGCACCGGCGGTCTCAGCGTCCGGGACTTCCGCGCCACCGCGAAGCTGCTCGACGTCACCGAGACGGTGGCGGCGGTGGTCGTCGAGACCGCCTACGCGGCCGGGCTGGTCGACGGCTCCACCGGGACGGACACCCAGATCATGCCCACGACGGCCTACGACCGGTGGTCCGTGGAGACCCCGGCCATGCGGTGGGCCGTCCTGGCCGAGGCGTGGCTGCACACCCCGGACGTCCCCGGCCTGGTGGGGGAGCGGGACGACAAGGGCCGCCAGCTCGCGGCGCTGTCGCTGGAGCTGCGGCGGCGCAGCGCGCCGGAGCTGCGCCGTCTCGTGCTGGACGCGTTCGCCGCCGCGCCCCACGGGCTCGCGCCCACCCCCGCCTCGGTGCGGGAACTGCTCGCCTGGCGGATGCCACGGCGCGGCGGGCCGTTGCTGGACAGGATGGTCGACTGGGTCTTCGCCGAGGCGGAGCTGCTGGGCCTCACCGGCCGGGGCGCGCTGTCGGCCGCCGGGTGGGCGCTGGTCCGCGGCGAGGCCGGGGCGGGGGTGAGCCGCTCCGAGCTGGCGGCGGCGCTCGGCCCGATGCTGCCCGAGCCGGTCAGCGAGCTGTTCGTGCAGGCCGACCTCACCGCGGTGGCGCCGGGCCCGCTGGTGCCGGAGATCGCCGCCGAGCTGGCGCAGATGGCCGACGTCGAGTCCGCGGGCGCGGCCACGGTCCACCGGTTCTCCGAGTCGTCCCTGCGGCGGGCGCTGGACGCCGGGCGGACCGTCGAGGACATCCGCGGCTTTCTCACCCGGGTGGCCCGCGGGGGCGTACCGCAGACGCTGGACTACCTGGTGGACGACGTCGCTCGCCGGCACGGGCGGCTGCGGGCGGGGCCGGCCGCGTCCTACCTGCGCTGTGACGACACCGCCGTCCTCTCCGAGGTGGTCGCCTCCCGGCGGACCCAGGCGCTGGGGCTGCGCCGGATCGCGCCGACGGTGGTGATCAGCGCGCTGCCCATGCCCAAGCTGCTGGACGGGCTGCGCGCCGCCGGTTTCTCCCCGGTGGGGGAGGGCCCCGACGGGCGGGTGGTGCTCAGCCGGCCGGAGGCGCACCGCACACCGGGCCGGCCGCGGCCGCCGGGCGGTGCCCAGGCGCGGGGCGGCCGTGACGAGCAGCTGCGCGACATGGTGCGGATGATCCGCCGCGGGGACGAGGGCGCCCGCACGGCGCGGGCAGCCGCTGCCGCGGCCGGCTCGCTGGCCACGGGGGCTGACGGGGCCGACGGGATGGTCCGGTCCGCGCCGTTGATCCTGGTGACGCTGCAGGGGGCGGCCCGCGCGGGCCGCCGGGTGCTGCTCGGATACGTCGACCAGCAGGGGACGCCCCGTGACCAGGTGGTCCGCCCGCTGACCGTCGAGGGCGGCTGGGTCACGGCCTGGGATCAGCGCACCACCTCGACCCGGCGGTTTGCGTTACACCGTGTGACCGGCGTCCTCGATATGGAGGACGCGCTCACGGGCAGTGAGATCAATAGCTACCCCTGGCTCTACGAGCCGGGCGGGATGGGCGGTTTCAGGGCCGCTTCCGCCCCCCGAGCCGGTCTCGGCGTCGGGCCGGCGGCCGTGAGCCCGATCGCCGTGGACACTGTCACCGTGCACACCGCCGGTATGGACGCCGTGCACACCGCCGGTATGGACGCCGCCGGCGGGCCGACGGCCGTGCCCGACCAGGCGCATCCACGGACGGCTGACGCGGAGGACATTCCCGGTCTGCCCTGACAGCGGCCAGGCCCGCCCCGCTTCCCGGTGGCCACCGGAGTCTCCCGATGACCGGATGCCGGCGGCCGGGCCGCTGCGCGGCCGGACCGCCCGGACAGCGCCCGCCGCGGGCGGTGACGACGGCCCCGCCCCGGGGCCGTCGACGAGCATGCGAGAATCGGCGGACGCGCTCGGTGCCCGCTTGCCGGCCGGTCTGGTCCGGCTGCCGGTCCGCCTGACGCAGTGCCGTGACATCGTCGTCCTGGAAGCCCTCGGACGCCGCGGGCACTCCGGGAGCCCTGGGAACCTCGGAAATCCCGGAAGCCTCGGAAACCTCGGAAGGGTGGTGAGACGTGCCCGACGGCCCGTTGATCGTCCAGTCGGACAAGACCCTGCTACTGGAAGTCGATCACCCGCTGGCCGGCAACGCGCGGGCCGTGATCGCGCCGTTCGCGGAGCTGGAACGTTCACCCGAGCACATACACACCTACCGGATCACCCCGTTGGCGCTGTGGAACGCCCGGGCCGCCGGCCACGACGCCGAACAGGTCGTCGACGCGCTCGTCCGGTTCTCCCGCTACGCCGTTCCGCACGCGCTGCTCGTCGACATCGCCGACACCATGGACCGCTACGGCCGGCTGCGGCTGGAGAACGACCCGGTGCACGGGCTGGTGCTGCGCACCGTCGACCGCGCGGTGCTCACCGAGGTCGTCCGGTCGAAGAAGGTCGCGCCGATGCTCGGGCAGCGCCTCGACGACGACTGCGTCGCGGTGCACCCGTCCGAGCGGGGGCGGCTCAAGCAGGCACTGCTGAAGATCGGCTGGCCGGCCGAGGACCTCGCCGGTTACGTCGACGGTGAGGCGCACCCGATCGAGCTGCGCCAGGACGGCTGGGAACTGCGCAGCTACCAGAAGGGCGCGGTGGCGGGTTTCTGGGAGGGCGGCTCGGGCGTGGTGGTGCTGCCCAGCGGCGCGGGCAAGACCATCGTCGGTGCCGCCGCCATGGCGCACGCCCGCGCCACCACCCTGATCCTGGTCACCAACACCGTCGCCGGCCGCCAGTGGCGGTCGGAGCTGCTCAAGCGCACGTCGCTCACCGAGGAGGAGATCGGCGAGTACTCCGGCGAGCGCAAGGAGATCCGTCCGGTCACCATCGCCACTTACCAGGTGATGACGGCCCGCCGCAAGGGCGAGTACCTGCACCTGGAGCTGTTCGGCGCCCGCGACTGGGGGCTGATCGTCTATGACGAGGTGCACCTGCTGCCGGCGCCGGTCTTCCGGATGACCGCCGACATCCAGTCCCGCCGCCGGCTCGGCCTGACCGCGACCCTGGTGCGCGAGGACGGCCGGGAGGGCGACGTCTTCTCGCTGATCGGCCCCAAGCGCTACGACGCCCCCTGGCGCGAGATCGAGGCCCAGGGCTGGATCGCGCCGGCCGAGTGCACCGAGGTGCGGGTGACCCTCACCGAGGACGAGCGGATGGCCTACGCCGTCGCCGAGGCCGAGGAACGTTACCGCATGTGCGCCACCGCCTACAGCAAACGGGCGGTGGTGCGCCGGCTGGTGCAGCGGCACGCCGACGACCAGGTGCTCGTCATCGGCGCCTACCTCGACCAGCTCGACCAGCTCGGCGAGCTGCTCGACGCCCCGGTCATCCAGGGGTCGACCCGCAACCGGGAGCGCGAACGCCTGTTCGAGGCGTTCCGGTCGGGGGAGATCAGCACGCTGGTCGTCTCCAAGGTCGCGAACGTGTCGATTGATCTTCCGGAGGCGGCGGTCGCCATCCAGGTCAGCGGCACGTTCGGCTCACGTCAGGAGGAGGCGCAGCGGCTCGGGCGGGTGCTGCGCCCGAAGGCCGACGGCCGGGGCGCGCACTTCTACACCGTGGTCTCCCGGGACACGATCGACCAGGAGTACGCCGCGCACCGCCAGCGCTTCCTCACCGAGCAGGGCTACGTCTACACGATCGTGGACGCCGACGACATCCCCGACCCCGCGTAGCCGTCCAGCCGCGCCCGGCCGTTCGGCCCCGAACGGCCGGGCGACGGTCACTCCGGGTTTGGTGGGTCCACGAGGGTGGACGGAATGATCGTGCAGGGTACCGGTGTGGTCACCGTCAGCTCCTCGTCCCCGGTCGCGGATCCCAGCGGTATGTAGGCGCCGTCGACGAGCCGGTAGGCGTCGACCCGCGGGCCGTCCGGGTCGACGAGCCAGCAGTCGGGCACGCCGTGGTCCCGGTAGAGGTCGAACTTGAGCGTCCGGTCGTAGCGGCGGCTGCCGGCCTCGGCGACCTCGACGACCAGCAGCGGCAGGCTAGTGATCCGTTGCGGGCGGTCGTCGTCGTCACCGGCCGCGGCCACGACGATGTCGGGGACGACCTCGCTGCGCGGCTCGATCCGGACGCTGACGTCACGGGTGTGGACGCGCATGTCGGCCGGGGTGGCCTCGACGAGCAGCCGGACCAGGCGTTTGGTCACCCGGGCCTCCAGCGGCGTCGGCCACGGGCGGATCACGAACATCCCGTCGACGAGCTCGAAGCGCGGGTCGAGCGCGAGCTCGTCGAGGTCCGTCACGGTGAGCGGCGGGGCGGGCAGCGTCAGGACGGGACGGAGCGACCGTGTCGCGGAGCCGGGAGCGGGCACGCCAGTAATGGTGCCTTGTGACCCGGAGACTGTCTAAATGTTCTTCGCCGGGCCGCTGTCAGCCGAGGCCGCGGGAGTCCTGCTTGAGCGCGGTGTCTATGGTGAGCGCGGAGGCGACCACCAGGCCGCGCAGCGGATCCGTCAGCGGACGGTGGATCTGGACGACGTAGTTGTCAGCGGTGGTGAACAGGGTGCGGGCCAGCCCCTCCCAGGTCTTCGTCACCCGGGCGATCTCGGTGCCGCTGTGGTCGACGATCGAGAAGTTCCACGCCCGCCAGTTCTCCGTTTTGATCATCCCGATGGGCGTCCCGCCGGTCTCCAGCGCGAAACGGATCTTACCGAAGATGTTCTGCTGGACGATCTGGCCGATCTCGAAGCCGTCCGGCCGGGTGACGATCACACGTGACCTGAAGACCTTCGCCGGCCGGGTGAGGACCAGATGGGCCACGCCGGCGCTGTCGCGCACCTCAAGCCGGTGGGTGAAGAACTGGTCGAGCGAGCTTACGAACCGCACCGCTTTCTTCAACGCGCTCTGGCCGATCTCGACAACCGAACCGATCTGGTTGCCGGCCTGGTCGAACACGGCGTATTCGTTCGTCAGTTCGATGAGCTTGGTCTTCTGGTTGACCACCAGGACCGGTTCGGTGAAAAGCGTCCCGCCACCGCCGTGGACGGGTCGCACGCCCGCCTGCTCGGAAAGCTGGCGCCGGATGCGGTCCGGTGTGTAGCTGGTCTGTACCGGCGCGTTCTGATAGCCCTGTGGAGTTCCCCAGCCCTGCGTGGGTGCCGCCTTGCCCGGTGATCCTGGCTGCCCCGATGGCGTGTCGCTGACCTGGTCGGTCCAGGTGGTGCCGTCCCAGTAGCGGAAGCCGTGCTGGCCGGACGGGTCGGCGTACCAGCCGGCCGGCGGCGTGGTCTGGGTCATCTCGTACACACTCCCGGTCATGGTGCTGTCCGCGGCCCACCGCGCGCCCATGGTGGCGGTAATCCCACCGGAACCGGCGCTTCACGAGAGTATGCCCGACATGCTCGACAAACCGCCGCAACCGCCGTTGACATCGCATACACGACGGATGACACCCGCGGCGCAGGCGTGACACAGGTATGACACAGGTATGACGTAGGTATGACGCGGGCATGGCAAAGGGGCGGCCCCGCCGTTGGGACCGCCCCTTTTTATCCTTTTTGCGTGAAATGCAGGCGATGGGCCTCAGAAGTCGAGGTCGCCGCCGCCGCCGGGCACGGCCGGGGCCGGGTTCTTCTCCGGCTTGTCGGCGATGACGGCCTCGGTGGTGAGGAACAGCCCGGCGATCGACGCGGCGTTCTGCAGCGCCGAACGGGTGACCTTGGCCGGGTCGATGATGCCGGTGCCGATCAGGTCGACGTACTCGCCGGTGGCCGCGTTCAGGCCATGGCCGGCGGGCAGGTGGCGGACCTTGTCGACCACGACGCCGCCCTCAAGGCCGCTGTTGTAGGCGATCTGCTTGATCGGCGCCTCCAGGGCGAGGCGGACGATGTTCGCCCCGGTGGCCTCGTCACCAGAGAGGTCGAGCTTCTCGAAGGCGGTGACCGACGCCTGGAGCAGCGCGACGCCACCACCGGCGACGATGCCCTCCTCGACCGCGGCCTTCGCGTTCGAGACGGCGTCCTCGATGCGGTGCTTCTTCTCCTTGAGCTCGACCTCGGTGGCGGCACCGACCTTGATGACCGCGACACCGCCGGCGAGCTTGGCCAGCCGCTCCTGCAGCTTCTCGCGGTCGTAGTCGGAGTCCGACTTCTCGATCTCGGCGCGGATCTGGTTGACCCGGCCGGCGATCTGGTCGGGGTCGCCGGCGCCCTCGACGATCGTGGTCTCGTCCTTGGTGACGACGAACTTGCGGGCCTTGCCGAGCAGGTCGACCGTGGTGCTCTCCAGCTTCAGGCCGACGTCCTCGGAGATGACCTGGCCACCGGTGAGGATGGCGATGTCACCGAGCAGGGCCTTGCGGCGGTCGCCGAAGCCGGGGGCCTTCACCGCGACGCTCTTGAAGGTGCCACGGATCTTGTTGACGACCAGGGTGGCCAGGGCCTCGCCCTCGACGTCCTCGGCGATGATCGCCAGCGGCTTGCCGGCCTGCATGACCTTCTCCAGCAGCGGGAGCAGGTCCTTGACCGCCGAGATCTTGCTGTTGACGATGAGGATGTACGGGTCGTCGAGGACGGCTTCCTGGCGGTCGGCGTCGGTGACGAAGTACGGCGAGATGTAGCCCTTGTCGAAGCGCATACCCTCGGTGAGCTCGAGCTCGAGGCCGAAGGTGTTGCTCTCCTCGACGGTGACGACGCCTTCCTTGCCGACCTTGTCCAGTGCCTCGGCGATGAGCGCGCCGATCGCGGGGTCGCCCGCGGAGATGGACGCCGTGGAGGCGATCTGCTCCTTGGTCTCGACCTCCTTGGCCTGCTTGGAGAGCTCCTCGGAGACGCGCTCGACCGCGACCTCGATGCCCTTCTTCAGGCCCAGCGGGTTGGCGCCGGCCGCCACGTTGCGCAGACCCTCGCGGACCAGTGCCTGGGCGAGGATCGTCGCGGTGGTGGTACCGTCACCGGCGACGTCGTTGGTCTTCTTCGCTACTTCCTTGACGAGCTCCGCACCGATCTTCTCGTACGGGTCCTCGAGCTCGATCTCCTTGGCGATGCTCACACCGTCGTTGGTGATCGTGGGGACGCCCCACTTCTTCTCCAGAACGACGTTGCGGCCCTTCGGGCCGAGTGTGACCTTCACGGCGTCGGCCAACTGGTTCATGCCGCGCTCCAGGCCGCGCCGTGCCTCCTCATCGAAGGCAATGATCTTCGGCATGGTGTCGTGGTCCTCCCAGGGGAATGGCTGTTCAATGGCCTGGCCAAGACGACGCCCGCGACGGACGGCCTGGTGGCCTCGTCGCTCAGCCCTGGCACTCGAAGCGGGTGAGTGCCAGCTCCTGTTTAGCACTCGAGGTGGGTGAGTGCAAGCTCGCCCCCCGTTGCGCCGCACGGCCGGACGGCCCGCCGCGGGCCCGGCCGCACGCCGGCCGCATGCCATCGTCCGGCCCGTGAACCACCGGTGAACCCCGTGCCGGTCACGTGCCCAGAACTCCGTTGAACTGAACAGATCGCCACGCGGGCGTCAAGCGACTACGGCGAAGCCCTGGCTGCCAGCCCAACGACGAACCCCCGCCGTTGCGCGCTGGAAGGACGGGGGTTCGCGGTGCTGGGGCACGTTCGCACGTCGCGATCGCCGACCAGGACGGTGCGGTACAGCTCAACCTGAATCTACCCAACGGGGCCGGGACGGTGCTGCGGGTGATCGGCGATCCACGTCCATGCGGTCCATGTGCCGTGTCACGGGCCGGTGGTGCCAGGCGTTTTCACGCCCGCCCTGGGGCACGTCGTCCGTCCGTGGCGTCCTCGGCCTCCCAGCGCAGCAGGTCGCCCGGCTGGCATCTGAGCACCTCGCGGAGCGCGGCGAGCGTCGCGAAGCGCACCGCCCTGGCGCGGCCGTTCTTGAGTACCGCCAGGTTGGCGGGCGTGATCCCTACGCGGTCCGCGAGCTCGCCCACGGACATCTTCCGCCTGGCCAGCATCACGTCGATGTCGACGACGATCGGCATCAGATCACCGTTGATAACGGGGACGTCGATGCCGTTGATACGGATGCTGCGGGCCATCGCCACCTCCTCGTGTGGTTTCCATGAGGTGCGGACAGGCCGGCGCCGCTTCCGGGCATGGTGGTATCCGGGAAGGGGACGGCGTGGGATCATGGGAGTCGTCCGTGTCGGTCGTGGAGGTGCTCGCGGGGATGGCCACGCCACGGCTGTCGAAGCGAAGTCGCGGAGGTGCCACCATCGGCATGCGCTCCATCGGCCTGTCCGGATCCGGCACCGGAGGGTCCCCGGCACCCGATCCGGACGGACAGACGCGTGCCCCAGGGAGATCATCTACCACAACCTCCGACACGCCGACGAACCCGGGAGGTTGTGGTGAGAGATCGACATGCATCCTGACCTGCAACGACACAGAATTTTTAGATCATCTCACCATGATCCAAAAGATCTTCAAAAGGAGGTTGTGGTTGGATCTTGCAAACCCCCAGCTCAGACGGGGTACAATTCGGACAGCGGTCCCCGCGATCTACAAATCCGAGCCGGATTGAAACGCGCAGCTGGCCCACCATGGTGGTGGCGGCGGTAGTCCCCGCGATCTACAAATCCGAGCCGGATTGAAACCTCGACGAAGGGCTGCTCGCCCTCGCCGAACCGGTGTCCCCGCGATCTACAAATCCGAGCCGGATTGAAACCTCGGCGGCTGCCTCCCCCAATCCTTTAGCGGTCGTCCCCGCGATCTACAAATCCGAGCCGGATTGAAACTCAGCATGAGCCGGTCTATGATGTCCTCCATTTTGTCCCCGCGATCTACAAATCCGAGCCGGATTGAAACGTTTCTCCCCCACCCGAGCCTTACTTTTCTCAATTTGGTCCCCGCGATCTACAAATCCGAGCCGGATTGAAACGAGGGGGCCGGCCGGCGGGCCGGGGAGGGGGCGGTCCCCGCGATCTACAAATCCGAGCCGGATTGAAACTTGCGCTACCGCCCTTAGGGCGGCGTTATGCGCCGTCCCCGCGATCTACAAATCCGAGCCGGATTGAAACCCGAGCTGGGCGAGATGACCCGCCGGTTGTAGCGTCCCCGCGATCTACAAATCCGAGCCGGATTGAAACTGTGAGCTTCGCCACGCGTTGCTCGTTGGGGAG
>NZ_CAKKTL010000134.1:1065-2841 GCF_920664355.1 Protofrankia sp. CiP1_Cm_nod2 | reverse complement strand
CCCCGCGATCTACAAATCCGAGCCGGATTGAAACTTCTCCTGGATGTGACAGAAAGCCGGCCCCATGGTCCCCGCGATCTACAAATCCGAGCCGGATTGAAACTAGGTCAGGGGCGGTGGACGTTGTAGGTGATGTAGTCCCCGCGATCTACAAATCCGAGCCGGATTGAAACGTATCGGCCTGCTTGCCTGTAGCCAACCCGTAGGTCGTCCCCGCGATCTACAAATCCGAGCCGGATTGAAACGACCTCCGTCTGGACCCACGCCTTAGCTTGAGAGGGTCCCCGCGATCTACAAATCCGAGCCGGATTGAAACCTTGCAATCCCTGGATCTGGAATTTCAGGGACATGTCCCCGCGATCTACAAATCCGAGCCGGATTGAAACCGGGCGCAGCCGTGTCTACTATCTGTATATTCCCCCGGTCCCCGCGATCTACAAATCCGAGCCGGATTGAAACTTGCCGCCTTCCCAGCGTAAGTAGTCCCGAGGCAGTCCCCGCGATCTACAAATCCGAGCCGGATTGAAACGTCGGGACGCTCACCCTTGCCGTGTTCGGGGTGGTCCCCGCGATCTACAAATCCGAGCCGGATTGAAACCGATCTCACGGACCAGCCAGCCCCCGGCCACCAGTCCCCGCGATCTACAAATCCGAGCCGGATTGAAACGTGAAGACGCTGCGCAGCGCGACGTCGAACTCGTCCCCGCGATCTACAAATCCGAGCCGGATTGAAACCTTGCCAGGTGCCAGCGCCATCCTGCGTAAGTCCCCGCGATCTACAAATCCGAGCCGGATTGAAACGACGCGCCGGTCTGCCGTGCGTTGCACTCGGAGGTCCCCGCGATCTGCAAATCCGAGCCGGATTGAAACCCGAACTGCTCGATCGTGCGGGCCTTGGTGCGTCCCCGCGATCTGCAAATCCGAGTCGGATTGAAACCAGGCCGCCGCGTCGTGCTCGTTGACGACCGTGAGGTCCCCGCGATCCACAGATCTTTGTTTCTGAGTTCCGCGTGTCGTTCGTCTTCGGAATAGCGGACCAATCCGTCGATCACTATGGGCTGGGTGTTGACTCCCAGGGTGTCCCCGGGCCGCTCGAAGCTGTCGAGATCGCAGGAGGCGGACATGGTTCGATACTCATCGACCCGAAGGGGGGCCCAGCTCGATTCTTTCGTCGGGCCGCGAGTTCGGAAGCTGCTGTCAGTGGCAGGCCTCGGCCATGTTCAAAGCGGCCCCCAGGCAGGCGAAAGTGAACGAAGTTCTCGTCTCCCGGTCCGGTGTCCACAATCTTGGCTTTACCGGCCCGCTGTCGGAATGAATCGACACGGGCTTCTTCTCGGTGGTCTGCCGGAACGGCGGCGCGGGCAGGTGGCCGCGCCGCCGTTTGCGTCGTCCCGGAGATGTCGGCGGTGCTGAATACCGGAAGATCCTGCGGAGGGTGTTGGGCGGTCGGAGTCAGTCGCCGAGGCCGGCGGCTTCGAAGGCGGCCAGGGACGGGCGGATGGTCGCGGTCGGCCGGCCTGTCGGGATCAGCGGGTCGAGGGTCTTCAGGCCGTCGCCGGTGTTGAAGATGACGGTCTCCGCGTCGGGGTCGAGCAGGCCCTCGCGCAGCAGCCGCCGCAGGCAGGCGACGGTGACGCCGCCGGCGGTCTCGCCGAAGACACCCTCCGTCCGGGCCAGCAGGCGGATTCCCTCGACGATCTCGGGGTCGGTGACGTCGGTGATCGCGCCGCCGGTGCGACGGGCCACGTCGAGGGCGTACGGGCCGTCCGCCGGGTT
>NZ_CAKKTL010000134.1:0-712 GCF_920664355.1 Protofrankia sp. CiP1_Cm_nod2 | reverse complement strand
GCCGATCGACAGCGACTTGGCGATGGTGGACGGCTTCACCGGTGCGACCGTGTCCGCCCCGCGGGCGAAGGCCGCCGCGACCGGGTTGCAGCCCTGCGCCTGCGCGCCGAAGACCCGGTGCGGGGTCGGCTCCACCAGGCCGAGCCGGCCGAGCTCACCGAACGCCTTGTCGATCTTCGTCAGCAGCGACCCGGACGCGATCGGTACCACGACCTGCTCCGGCAGCCGCCAGCCGAGCTGTTCGGCGACCTCGTAGCCGAGTGTCTTGGAGCCCTCGGCGTAGAACGGCCGCACGTTGACGTTGACGAACGCCCATTCGTACTCGCCGGAGAGCTCGCTGCACAGGCGGTTGACGTCGTCGTAGTTGCCCTCGATCGCGACCAGCGTGCCGCCGTAGACGGCGGTCGACACGGTCTTGCCGTCCTCCAGATCATGCGGGATCAGCACAACCGAACGTAGCCCGGCGGACGCGGCGTGCGCTGCCACCGACTGGGCCAGGTTGCCGGTGGACGCGCAGGCAACCGTGGTGTACCCGTGCTCGCGCGCGGCCGACAGCGCCACCGACACGACCCTGTCCTTGAACGAGTGGGTGGGGTTCGCGGTGTCGTCCTTGACCCACAGTGTCCGCATCCCGAGCTCGGCGGCGAGGCGGGGGGCCGGGCGCAGCGGCGTCCAGCCCGCGCCGAGCGACACCCGGCGCGCGGGGTCGTGG
>NZ_CAKKTL010000133.1:0-14158 GCF_920664355.1 Protofrankia sp. CiP1_Cm_nod2 | reverse complement strand
GGCCTGGAGGGCACGGACGGCGCTGCCTCCGCCGCCGGTGTCAGCGCCGCCGCCGCGGCCGAGCTGCGTGCCTACGCCACCGGCGGGCTCGCCCAGGCCGTCCAGGCGGTGCGGGACGAGTGGGACGCGCGCCTGGCCGACCTGCGCCACCGGCTCGACGCGATCGAGGAGGCCGCGGCCCTGCTGATCACGTCCGACCCTGACCAGGACCGCGACCACCGGGCCCTGCGGGCCGAGCGCCGAGCGGTCAGACAGCGGATCGGGCAGATTGGCAGGGCCTCGGCGCACGGCACCCTCGTCGAGTCCGGGCTGCTGCCGAACTACGCGCTGATCGACACCCGTACCGCGCTGGAAGCCACCCTCACCTGGGAGGACCGCAGCAGCGACGACAACCGGGTCTTCCACAGCGAACTGAGGGAGTACAACCGCCCCGCCCGTCCCGCGCTGGTGGAACTCGCCCCCGGGAACAGCTACTACGTCCTCGGCTACCGGCACACCATCTCCGGCCTCGACATCGGCTCGCCGAACCGGCCCGCCTACGAACAGTGGCGGGTCTGCCCGGCCTGCGGCTACGTGCGTACCACGCTGGCCGCCGAGGACACCGGCCGCTGCCCCCGCTGCGCCAGCCCGGCGATCGCCGACGCGGGCAACCTGTTCACCGTCCTGCGGCCCACCAAGGTCACCGCGCACGACCGGCGGGACGACGCGAAGATCCACGATGATTCCGACGAACGCGACGTCAGGCCCTACACCACGGCAATCGCCGTCGACGTCGACCCGGCCCACGTCGAGAAGTCCTGGCGGCACAGCCACGTCACCTTCGGCGTCGACTACACCCGTCAGGCCGTCATCCGTGAGTTCAACCTGGGCGTGGCCCACTACGACCGGCCCGCCAGCGACATTTTCGCCGGGGTCGACACCCGGCTCAGCCCCTTCTACACGTGCACCTCGTGCGGCGGCACCACCACCGACCGGCCGCCGACGACGACGGGCCTCGCCGCGATCGCGCCGTCCACCTCGGCCAGCGGGCCGGGCCGCCCCGGTGACAAAGCGGCCGAACACCACCGGCTGTGGTGCCGCTATCGGCGCGCCCCGCACGCCGCCGAGCACGTCCCGCTGATCCTCGCCCACGAGCTGCGCACCGAGGCCCTGCGCATCCTGGTGCCGGCGGTCACCGCCGCCGTCGAGGAGCGGATCGTCTCCTTCGCCGCGGCCCTGCGCCTGGGCATCGCCGCCCGATACGGCGGTGACCCCGACCATCTGCGGATCGTGAAGGCGGTCATGCCCGACCAGGAGACCGGGCACACCCGCCGGTTCCTGGTCGTCCACGACGTCCAGCCCGGCGGCACCGGCTACCTGCACCGGATCAGCGACCCGGACAGCTTCCGCGACGTGCTCCAGGCCGCCCGGGATGTGATCGCGGACTGCCGCTGCGTCACCGAAGGTAAACCGGCCTGCCACCGCTGCCTGCTGCGCTACGCCCGGGACAGGGAGTTCCCCCTGATGATCCGGGCCGAGGCGCTGAGCATGCTGGGGGAGCTGCTGGAGCCCTGGACGGTCGGGCCGTCGGTACGCACGAGCGAGATCTCCCTGTTCGACCAGGTCGAAAGCGAACTGGAACTGCGCTTCCTGCGGGCCCTGCTCGACTGGGGCCAGCGCCCGGACAGCCGTGCCAGCATCACCCGGGCAGCCGACCAGGACGGCGCCCGCATCGCCGACCTGCGGATGGAGACCCCCGACGGCCAGGTCGTCCACTGGCGGATGAAGCTGCAGAACACCATCCGCGGCACCCGGCCGGACATCCACTTCGTCCGTCTGGACGCCGCCCCCGCCGAGGTGGCCGTCTACCTCGACGGCTACCGCTACCACGCGTCCAGCGAACACAACCGGCTCGCCGACGACGCCGACAAACGCACCCGGCTGCGCGCCCACGGCGTGCACGTCTTCCAGCTCACCTGGGACGACGTGGAGGCCTGGCGCAACGGGACCAACGGGGCCGATGGGGCCGATGGTGTGGGCGGAGCCGGCGGCGGCCGGCCGCGGGTGTGGTCGCCGTACCACGGCCTCGGGCGGCGGGCCGCCCGCGACTACTACCAGCAGCGCACCGGGCGCGACGGTGGAGAGCTCAACGACACGGTCTGGGTGAACCCGGTCGAAACGCTGCTGGCGTTCCTGCGGGATCCCGACCCGCGGCTGTGGCGGGCCCGGGCCGAGGGCGGGCTAGCCGGGCTGCTCAGACAGCCGGGCGCGGTGGCCACCTCGTCGGGCTCCCGGCACGTCGCCGACCGGGTCACCGCGGCGCTGCGTGGCGACGATCTCCCCTCGCGTGGGCTCGACCCGATCATTCTGCTGCGGGTCGCCGACACCGGCGGCTGCCCGCTCGTACTGATCGTCGACGAGCGGGCCGGCAGCACGGACCGGGCCTGGTCGGCCCTGGTGGCGGTCGACGACCGGCCCGCGACCATCGCCGCCGACGAGGAGGACCACCGGATCCGCTGGGCCGCCTGGCTGTACTGGACCAACCTGGTGCAGTTCCTCGACGCCGGCCGCGGGGACGGCGTCCAGCTCGCGCTCTCCGCACTGGGCACCTTTGACCCCGGGCTGCTGGCGGTCGCCGAAGGCGGCGGCCTGCTGTCCGTGGCGCGGGCTCTCCCGCTGGACGACGAGACGTCGTCCTGGCTCGGCCGGGCGTCACTGCTCGGCCGAGTGTCACTCCTGCCGGCCAGGCCGCCGGCGACCGGCGCGCGGCCGGCGGACCCACGCTGGCAGGAGGTGCTGGACCTGCTCGACCCGGACGAGCCCGGCCTGGAACAGCTGGTACGCGGCGTGCTGGCCGCCGGTGCGCCGCCGCCCGAGATCGGTTACGAGATCGGTGACCAGGCGTGGCAGGCCGAGGTCGCATGGCCCGCGGCCCGGGTGGCGGTGCTCCTCGGCCCCGTGGCCGCCGAGCCCGGTGACGCCACCGGTCCCGGCGGTGCCGACGGCTCCACGGCTGATGGCTCCACAGCTGGTGACGCCGAGATCGCCGATCGGGACGCAGCGTACACGGCCGCCGGTTGGGACGCCCGGACAGCCACCCGGTGGGCCGTCGACGAACTCGTCCAGAAGATCGTCGTACCTGCTGGATCGGCCGTACCCGGTGGATCGGTCGACGGATCACGAGAGGACACAGACCGGTGAGCGGCCAGGGCGGGGTGACGCTGCGGATCCTGGAGCGTGCGGACAAGGAGATCCTGGCGCTGTCGCGTACCGGCAAGGGCGCGGTCTACGAGTTCCAGGACCTTTTCCGGCGTAACCCGTGGAACCCGAAACTGCGTTTCAAACGGCTCAGTGGCGATCCACGGCTGTGGTCGGCCCGAGTCGGGAACGATTTCCGGGCGCTGCTGCTCCACGTCGGCGGTCAGGACTATCTGCTTGTCTCGGTCCGCGACCGCAAGGACGTGTACGACAGCCTCGACCGGTACCAGTACCAGATCAACCGGGTCACCGGCGGTATCGAGGTCGTCGACCTGTCACCGGTCGGTGACAGCATTGTCGGCCGTCTGCTGCCACCCGACCCGGACGGGCACCGTCCGCACGAGCGTCGTCCCGACGGCGGCGTCGAGGCGAAACCCGGTGACGACGGCCCGCGGGGGGCCACGGGCCACACCGTCGTCTCCGGCGGCGAAAAGGCCGGCGGCGAGAAAGCCGGCGGCGAGAAAGCCGGGGAGGCAGGGGACGCCGATGCCGCGGAAAAGGGCGGGCCGCGCCCGCTGTTCGCCGGCATCAGCGACGAGATCCTCCTCGACCTCGGTGTTTCCGAGCCGCTGATCCCGCTCATCCGGCGGATCGTCACCGAGGACGAGCTGCTCGCCCTCGCCGATATCGCCCCGCAGCTCACCGCCGACGTCCTGCTGGCCCTGTACGACGGCAAGACCTACGAGCAGGTGCTCGAGGAGGTGACCGACCCCGTCCGCGCCGACGAGCCGGTCAACCCCGACGACTTCGCCGCGGCGGTGCAGCGCCCGTCAACCCAGGTCACCAGCAATGACGAGGCCCTGCGGGCGATCCTCGCCGAGTCGTTCGCCCGCTGGCAGGTCTTCCTGCACCCCACCCAGCGCAAACTGGTCGAACGCCGGTACAACGGGCCGGCCCGGGTCGGCGGCGGCCCCGGGACCGGCAAGACCATCGTCGCCCTGCACCGAGCCCGCTACCTGGCCGAACACCTGCCACCCGGCGACGACAAACCGATCCTGCTGACGACCTTCAACCGCAACCTCGCCGCCGACCTGCGCACCAGGCTGCTGGCACTGGCCGGCCCGGAGCTGCTCGCCCGGGTGGACATCGTCAACATCGACAAGCTGGCCGGCCGGATCGTCGCCGAGGCCGGGCTCGACAGCCGCCGCCGGATCGTCGACGACACCGTCGCCGCCGAGCGGTGGCAGGCCATGCTCCTCGAACTGGGCGAGACACGCTGGGACCCGCAGTTCCTGGCCGCCGAATGGTCCCAGGTCGTCCTCGGGCAGGTCCTCAACTCACGGACCGACTATTTCAAGGCACGCCGGCCGGGCCGCGGCCGCGCGCTCACCCGACAGGACCGGGACGTCATCTGGCGGCTCACCGAACGGTTCGAAAAACGGCTCGAGGACGACGGCATATGGACCTGGCGCCAGCTGGCCGGCCGCGCCGCGCGCCTGGAAATGGACCGCCAGGCCCAGATCCAGCGGGCGCTGCGCGGGCAGCACAGCTCCGGCTCCACCCTGCGTTACCGCTACCGGCACGTCATCGTCGACGAGGCGCAGGACCTCGGCGCCGCGCACTGGAAGATGCTGCGTGCCATGGTCCCGCCCATGCCGGACGACATGTTCCTCGCTGGCGACACCCATCAGCGCATCTACGACAACTATGTCACCCTGGGCAGCCTCGGGATCAATATCCGCGGGCGTTCGGCCAGGCTGACCCTCAGCTACCGCACCACCCGGCAGATCCTGGGAACGGCGTTGGAGCTGCTCAGCGGGGAGACATACGACGATCTGGACGGCGGCGAGGAGAACCTTGCCGGATACCGCTCGCTGCTGCGGGGTGGCCGGCCGGCGCTGCGCGGCGTGGGCACCTGGGCCGAGGAGCAGCAGCTGATCAGCCGTCAGGTACGGACGTGGCTGGCGGCGCCCGACGGCCCGCCGGCCGACAGTTCGGCGACGGGTGGTCTGCCATCGGACGGTTCGATCGCGGTGTGCGTACCGACCAGGCAGATGGCCGGCGAGGTCATCCAACGCCTCACCGAGGACGGGATCATCGCTGTCGAGATCGGCCCGGAGGGGCCGAAGCGTCACGACGGTGTGCACGTGGGCACGATGCACCGCTTCAAGGGGCTCGAATACCGACGGATGATCATTGGCGGGGTGTGCGCCGGGCTGGTACCGCGCAGCGCCATCGAGAGCTACCAGGACAGCGACCCCAAGCGCTACCTGCGAGAACGGATGCGCGACCGCTCCCTGCTCTTCGTCGCCGCCACCCGAGCCCGCGACGACCTGACCATCTTCTGGCACGGCACCCCGAGCCCTTTCCTTGCCGTCACGCACTCCTGACAGCCGGAAACGGTATGGATGCCTCAACGGCCCGCGGGTAAGGGGCTGGCGGGCGAGGTGCTGGGGAAAGTGCTGAGGGCGAAAAACGGTGGCCCGGGAGGTGAGCCCGGGCCACCGTTGTCACAGCGATGTCATGTCACGGTGATGCCACGACAACATCACGGAAGTCTCATGGTGGAGTCGTCCGCAGGCGTCGGCGGTCGCCCGTGCTCTCAGGTGACGGGTGCTGGAATGACCTTTCCGGTGTCGGCGTCCACGTTGCCGGACCACTGGACGCCGGCCACGCCGGGGTTCCAGTCGTGGGCCACGCCGTAGACCCCGTAGTTGGGGAAGTACTTCTTGCTGAGATGGTTGTTGATGAACTTGATCTCGTCGCTGGAACCGCCGGGGAGCAGGCTGGAGTAGAAGATCCACGAGCCGCCGGCCAGCCAGTTGTTGTCGACGGTGACGTTGTGGTTGCTGCCGTACTCGGTGCCGAGCTGGACCACACCCGCTATGCAGTGGTCCAGGGCGATGTCGATCGTGTTGTGCCTGATCGTGATGTTGTCGGTGTTCCCGAGCCCCTGCAGGCCGTCGATGTGCTCACAGGCCGAGCTGACGACGAAGTCGTGGAGGTAGGAGTCCTCGACGACGTTGCCGCCGTCGATGCCGCCGCCGTCACGGAAGCCGCGGATCTCCACCCGGCGTACCGTCCAGTTCCTGCCCCGGATGGCCATCTCGTCGGCCGGTTGCGGGTCGTAGCTGCCGATGAACTCCGAGTCCTCGACCGTGACCGAGGCGTTGGCGACCTGGTCGCTGTTCACGCTGACACCGAAGGTGTCGTCGGTCGAGATGACACTGTTTCTGATCACGACTCCGGGCGCGGAGATGGTGAGGCGGCCGCCGCCCTTGATCCGGGCGTTCTGGATGACGGTGTTGGCCTTGGTGATCTCTCGCGGGCCGGTGTAGTCGGTCAGTGTCACACCGGCGGGTACCCCGGTGTTGCCGGCGTTCGGGAAGCTGCTGGCCGGGGCGGGCGCCGGGGCCGGGGCGCCGGGCTGGGCCGCCGTCGGCGTCTTCGGCACGCCGGCCGCCGCGGTGGCCGTGGGCGTCGCCGGTGGTGCCGCTGTCGGCTGTGAGGACGCAGTCGTGGTGGGTGTCGCGGCGAGAGCGATGGCGGCCGGTGGTGTCGGTGTTGATGTCGGCCCCGGGTCTACCGCTGGTTTGCAGCCGGCAAGCCCGCCGGTGATCGCCACAGCCGCTCCGGCGAGCAGGGGCACGAGCCGCCCGCCCAGCCAACGTTGTGAGCCCACTGTGAATTTCCTCCTTCAGCCGTGAATACGGCTTTGATCCCCCCGATGTTGATAATGACAGTAGCGCTCCTCATGGGCATCCACCGAGAGTCACCGTCATATTTCACAGAGTGCTGTTGGCGCGTTGGCTCAATTGATCGTAATTGTGTTTCAAGAGTTGTTTTGTTGCCTGTGGTCGTTCTTATTGGCGTGCAATTTTGTGAAATTGCAACCATTTGTGAACAATTTATAACCGTTGGTAGTTACGTATAACTCCAGATACTGGGTGTGACATGCCGGGCAAACCCAACGGGCTGGTGGACGGACGAAGCTGGCGTCGTGCCCCGGCCGGGGCCGGCCAGGGGCCGGCGCCCGCGGCCGGCGTCGCGGCCCGTGCCGCGGGCGTCCCTCCAGCGGAGCTCGGTGCGGTCATGACGCGCAGTGCGGTGTCAAAGATCGATATTGCGTGGCCTAGCCTGTCCGTGGCAGGGGGGAGGCCATGTACACGACTTTGCGTGACCGTCCGCCGGAATCCTCGCGGCCGGGCGCGGCCGGGGCCGCTCCGGCCACACCACCCGCCGCCCACGTGGACGGGACGCTCCCCACGCCCGCCGGGCGGGGCGGACGAGGCCGGGCCACCCGGCGGCTGCGCCAGGCCGTCGGCCCCACGGTGCTGCTGCTCGGGCTCACCAGCCTGCTCACCGACCTGTCGACCGAGATGGTCACCGCCGTCCTGCCGTTGTACCTGGTGGGCACGCTCGGTTTCACCCCGTTCCAGTACGGCCTGGTCAATGGTCTCTACCAGGGCGTGAGTGTGTTCGTACGGCCGGTCAGCGGTCTGCTGTCCGACCGCTGGATGCGCCACCGTGACATCGCCGCGGCCGGTTACGCCATGTCCGCGCTCGCGAAGGGCGTGCTGGTGCTGGGAGCAGCCTCCCCCGCGATGGTCTCCGGATCGCTGGCCGGCGACCGGATAGGCAAGGGGCTGCGGACGGCCCCACGGGACGCCCTGCTGTCCCTGACCTCCCGGGAGAGCGACCTCGGGTTCGTCTTCGGCATCCACCGGGCGATGGACACGGTCGGCGCGATGCTCGGGCCGTTCGTCGCCTTCGCCCTGCTGGCCGCCTCGCCGGACTCGTACGACCTGGTCTTCGTCGTGAGCGCGTGCGTGGCTCTGATGGGTGTCGCCGTGATCGTCCTCCTGGTCGAGCGGCACCCCCCGGGCACGGCGGGCACCGTGCCCGTCAACGGCGACGCGAACGATCTTCCTGTGTCCGGTGCCGGGCCGGTCGAGGCCGTGGCGGTATCCACGGCCGCATCGAGCCTGCCGGCCGCGCCGGCCGTATCGGGCATACCAGGCGTACCGGATCCGCCGGCCGCGCCGGCCATATCGGGCCCGCCGGTCCCGCCCGGCACGCCGGACTCTCTGGACGCGCCGGGCGGGGGTGAGCCGTCCGGCCGTCCCGTGCGCACCATGCGGGCCGCCATCGGTCTGTTGGCCGACAGGCGTTACCGTGCGCTCACCATCGTCGCTGGGGCTCTGTCCCTGTGCACGATCGGTGACGGTTTCGTCTACCTCCGTCTCCAGCAGGAGGTGGATCTCGCGGCCTACTACTTCCCCCTGCTCGCGGCGGGGACGTCGTGCGTCTACCTCGCCCTGGCCGTCCCCCTGGGCCGGATCGCCGACCGGACCGGCCGCACCCGGATGCTGATCATCGGCTACGTGCTGCTGGTCGCCGTCTACCTGCTGCTCCTCGTGCCGCGGCCGGGTGCCGCCGTCCTGCTCGGCTGCCTGGCGCTGCTCGGGGCCTTCTACGCGGCGACCGACGGCGTCCTGCCCGCGGCGGCGAGCGCGCTGCTGCCGGCCGGGTCGCGGACCACCGGGATCGCGCTCCTGCAGACCTGGGTGGCGCTCGGGCAACTGGCGGCATCCGCCGGGTTCGGTGCGCTGTGGACGCTGTACGGTGCCAGCTCGGCACTGTGGCTGGCGGGCGGGGCCGGAGCCGCCGGGTGCCTCGTGGCGGTGGCCGTTCTCGCCCGGGCCCGGGTGCTCGCCCCGGTGGGCGCGCCCGGCCCGGTGGGTGGGCCCGGCCCGACGGGGACGCCTGTGACGCAGGACAGCGGAAAGGAGACGGGCACCGATGGCTGACCCGGCCCGGGCCCGTGGACGTCCGCCCGGTCCGCCCCGGCCCGCCGCGCCCACCGCGCCCGGCAAGCGCGGCGGGCGCGGTGGGCGCGGCACATCAGGCAGGCCCGGCGCCGGCCGGAAACCGGATGCCACGGCGTCCACCGGACGACGTCGACGACTGTTCGTGTTCGTGGCGCTGCTGGTGGTATGCGTACTCCTGGCCGGGAGCTACGGGCTGTATGTGGCCCACCGCGACGCGACGGACCCGCGCCGCTCCGGATCACCGGCCGGGACGGCCGGCACGGCCCCGCTGACCGGCGAACCGAAGATCGTTTTTCGGAGCACGGCCCGGGACTCCTCCTACGGCCGGGTGGCGATGGTGCCGCTGAACAGCCCCGCCGGCTCCCGGGAGGTCACCTCGCTGACGTGTGAGCGGGTGGACATCGCCGGTGACACCGGTCTCTGCCTCGGCGCCGAACGCGGCGTGGTGACCACGTACAAGGCGTACCTGTTCGGTCCCGACCTCCGTCCGGTCCACAGCTTCCGGGTGGCGGGTGAGCCGAGCCGGGCACGCCTGTCCCGCGACGGCCATCTGGCCGCGGTCACGGTGTTCGTCTCCGGGCATGCCTACGCCGGCCCGGCCTTCTCCACCGCCACCACCCTCTACGACGTCCGCAAGCAGCGCGAGCTGGGTAGTCTCGAGCAGTTCGCGATCTTTCGGGACGGCCAGCGGATCAACCCGGCGGACCAGAACTTCTGGGGTGTGACGTTCGCCTCGGACGACGACACCTTCTACGCGACGTTCGCGACCGGCGGCACCACCTACCTGGTCCGGGGCAGCGTCCGGGCCCGGCAGGTGCACACGCTCACGACCAACGTGGAGTGCCCGTCGCTGTCCCCCGACGGCACCCGGATCGCCTTCAAGCAGCGGGTGGCCGCCGACGGCGGCCCGGTGCGCTGGCGGGCGACCGTGCTCGACCTGAAGACGATGCGGCGCACCGAGCTGGCGGACCAGCGCAGCGTCGACGACCAGATCGCCTGGTTCGACAACGACACGGTCGTCTACGGCCTGCCGCGGGACGGCAGCGCCGCCTCGATCACCGATACCTGGGCCGAGCCGGCGGACGGTTCGGGCGCGCCGCGCATCCTCGTCCCGCAGGCATGGTCGCCGGCCCTGTTCCGCTGAGCGGGCGCCCCGGGCCGGACGTGCCGGGCATGCCGTTCGCGGTGGTTCCGTTCGTGGTGGTTCCGTTCGCGCTGGTTCCGGTCATGGTCGTCTCGCCGGGGCTGTTCCGGCCGCGGCCGCGCTGGTCACGGCTGGGTTGGCTGGCCCGTCGCCTTCGGCCGTCGGCCGGCTGGTTCGTCGTCCTCGGTTGTTGGGGCTGACTGGTTCGTCACAGCCGTTGATCTTGTCGGAAGCCCCGGGCAGGCCACTATCATGGCCCTCCAGTGTGCCGCGAGTGGATCGCGGCACGCCCGAAGGTGACAGCTCGATGATGCGCGTCACCCTCCCGACCGGTAATTCCCCTGGTGGGTGCCGCCCTGTTCACGCGGCCGCCCCGCGTTATCGCCTGTGAGCCACGTCGCCTGTGAGCCACATCTCTGTACACCACGCTATTCCGGTATGCAATGTCATTCCGATACGTTCTGGTGGGCCATGTCGTTCTGGTAGGCCATGTCGACCGGGGGAAAAGCTCCGGCGGCCAGCGCCCCGGAGCCGGTCAGAACCAGATGCCGGTCAGAACCAGATGTCGATCAGAACCAGGTGCCGGTCGAAAGGCAGGTAGGGGATCGCATGTCAGTCGAGTCCGTCGATCAGCCACTGGCCCGTAAGCAGGTGACGGCCGTCCCGGTCGAAGCCTGCCGCTCGTGTGGCGGGCCGCGGCCACGCCCGTTCCTCTCCCTGGGGCGGACACCGATCGCCAACCGGCTGCTGCGGCCCGACGACCTCGCCGAGCCCGAGCCCGTCTTTCCCCTCGAGATCGGTTTCTGTGCCTCCTGCGCGCTGGTCCAGCTCACCCACGCCATCCCGGCGGAGGAGATTTTCGGCGCCGGTTACCGGCCCTTCCCGTCGTCCGGGGACACGCCGCGCCGAAATGCGGACAGGCGTGCCAGGGAAATCATCGCCGGTCGTGCTCTCGGCCCCGACAGCCTGGTCGTGGAGATCGCGAGCGGTGACGGGTGCCTGCTGCGGGCGTTCGCCGAACGCGGGATCCCGGTGCTCGGCATCGAGCCGTCACCCGCACTCGCGTCCGCCGCCCGCGCGATCGGCGTGCCGACCCGTACGGAGTTCTTCGACGCCGGGCTCGCCCGGTCGCTGGCCGCCGAGGGGCTGCGGGCGGACGTCATCATCGTCGACAACGTGCTGGCGCACCTCCCCGATCCGAACGGCTTCGCCGAGGGCATGTCCGTCCTGCTCGCCGATGACGGGATCGTCGAAGTGGATGACTCCGGGGTCGGAGCCCTGCTCGACCACACCGGGTTCGACGCCGTCGACCATGATCGTTCCTGTTATTTCTCCACCATCGCCGTGGACGCGCTGATGCGCCGTCACGGTCTGCGCCTGACGGACGTGGAGGAGTTCCCCGAGCATCCCGGCGGCATCCTGCGCTGGCGGCTGAGCCGGGCCGGAAGACCCGGCCCGGGGGTGGGCAGGCGCCTTGACCGTGAACGTGCCGCCGGCCTGGACACCTTCGACCGGTACGCGAGTTTCGCCGACGACGTGCGCGAGTCACAGGCCGAGCTGCTCACCCTCCTGCACGAGCTGCGCGCGCACGGGCGGAGCGTGGCCGCCTACGGCGCCGCGGCCAAAGGCGCCATGCTGCTGAACTCCAGCGGTATCACCACCGATCTTGTGCAGTACGTCGTCGACCGCAACGTCGACAAGCAGGGCAAGTACATCCCGGGCGCGCGTACGCCGATCCTCGACCCGGCCGTGCTGGCCCAGCGCCAGCCGCACTACCTGCTCCTGCTGGCCTGGAACGTCAGAGACGAGATCATGGATCAGCAGGCGGCGTTCGCCCGCAGGGGCGGCAAGTTCATCGTCCCGGTTCCTCGTCCGGTTGTGTGTTAGTTGTCTTTTTGTCTTTTTGTCTTTTTGGCTGTGGGTAGCTCCGTGCCAGGCGAAGGCGCCATGTGGGGGCGGCCGGGCAGGGATGCCGGGTGAGGTGGCGGACGGGGGATGGCGGGCCGCGCGTCCCGGCCCCGATCGGTGATCCACGTTTCCGTGGCCGGGCGCCGGTGCCGTCGGACGCCGTTGCCGCCGGAGCCGGTTGTGTCGGTGTGGCCGGTTGCGGCGGCCACGCCTTCCGCACGTCCATTACTTTGCGTGACTGAATGATTTCTTCGGCGGGTTCCGCTGCCGCGGAAACACGTGGCGGACGCGCCGTGTAGTTTCAATGCTTGAGGACGGTGGGGCCACCGGCTTTCTCGCCCCCGGGGGTGCCCGCCGTTCCAGCGATCTGGAAGGTCCGGGAGGTCTCAGGGAATCCAGGGGGCTGTAATGTCTGCGCAGGACAGGTGCTACGGGGGTGTCCGCGTCCGCCAGCTTTTCGCGTTTTCCTATGATCTTGTATTTTCTCGTGGCCCGAGGAGGACGTTCCGGTGACCCGGGCCGCCTGGCCGCGCGCGGAAGCCGAGCGCGCGCTGCCCAGAATCTCGCCGTTCCGGCTGCTCCGGCGCCGGTGGCTGGTGATCATCCTCGGGGCGGTCGTCGGTGCCGTCTGCGCGCTGGCCGTCAGCAAGCAGCGGGACGAGCGTTTCGAGGCGACCGGCCGGGTGTTCCTGGGTGCCTCCCAGGCGCTACCCAGCAGTGATCATCTCGACGCCGCCCGGATCGTCCAGACCCAGGCCCAGCTCGCCGGCTCCACCGTGACGCTCGATCTGGCCGCCAAGCAGCTGGGCCTGCCGCGGCGGGAGGTGGCCGAGCGGCTGACGATCACCGCGTCCGAACGGGGCGACTTCTTCACGATCACCGGCAGGGGCGATACCGAGCAGCGGGCGACCGGTCTCGTCCAGGCCGTCGAGGCCGCCTACCAGCAGCTTCTCACCCAGCAGCAGGCGGCCGGCGGCGGGACGGCCCGTTCGCTGACGGAGCTGCGTGACGAGATCTCCCAGAACCTCCGGAGGCTGGCGGCGCTGCCGAGGACCGCGGACGGCCAGACGCTGGCCACCCAGGTCGCCACCCTCAACGCGCAGCTCGCCGAGCTCAACCGGCAGATCCCGCAGGTACAGGCCACCGGCACGCCGGCCGCGGTGACCCTCGCCGAGCCCGCTTCCCCGGTCGGGAAGGTCGCTCCGAAACTGGCGCGCAACACGCTCGTCGGCGCCCTGGCCGGCCTGCTGCTGACGGTGGCCGGGCTCTGCGCCACCTACCTGCGCCGCCCGACGGTGCTCGACGCCGGGGACGCGGCCGACGTCCTGGGTGCTCCGCTGATCGCGAGCATTTCCGGCGGGCGGGGCAACGACCTGCCGGCCGGCCGGCTGGTCGCCGCCATGGCCTCCGTGCTGGCCCCGACCGGCAAGGTCATCGCACTCACCCCGGCCGGCCGGGGTGACCTGGCGCCCGACCTGGTCACGACGGTGGCGGCGAGCTGGTCGGACGACCAGGGGATCGTGCTGATCCTGGACGCCTCGCCGGAGCCGGACATGCGCGGGGCCCTGGAGCGTCTGCCACCCGCCGTGTCCAGCGAGCTGCCCCGGTGGGCCCACGAGCCGACCTGCATGGCGCGTTCGTCCGGTGCCGGCAGCGGGCATGTGCTGTACAACCGGGTCGCGCAGGCCCGGGCGGCCCGCCCCGGCGGTCTCGTGCCCATCCTGGCCGACCGGGCACCGGTCGTCGATCTTGTCATCGTGCTGACACCCCCTCTTGTCGATCTTCCGATGACGGCGGCGTCCGCCATGCAGGCGGATGTCGTCATCGCGGTCGCGACCGGCCGGACGCGGATCAGGGAGCTCTCGCGGGTCCTGCGGGACTGGCCGGCCCTGGCCGAACGCCTGGTGGGTGTGGTGCACGACGGACGGCCCGGCACGCGCCGGCCCGCTGGCCGTGGTGCCGCTGACAGCGGCTTCGGCGTGTCACGGGTGGCCGCGTCACCCGTGGTCGTGCCTCGTGCCGCCGCACCGTCGGGCCTGTCGCGGGAGGACGCGGCTTCCGGCTCCGCCGACAGCGCGGCCGGCCACGGCGGGGCACC
>NZ_CAKKTL010000132.1:0-14178 GCF_920664355.1 Protofrankia sp. CiP1_Cm_nod2 | reverse complement strand
ACACGCCGGTGGTGGATGTCACGTCGGTGGTGGACGTCACCGCGGTGGGTCCGGCCGGCGGTGCGCGCGCCGAGTCCGTCACGCCGCGCGGCCCGTTGCCCGCCGAGGACGTCGCCAGCGGGCCGCCCCGCCCCGTCAGGGCGTTCGCGACGGTGACCATACTGGGCGCGGCCGACCCCGTCCCCGGCGGGAACGACGAGAAAAACGACCGCGAGGATGCGCGCGGCAACATCGCCGGTCACGACACCAGCGACCGTGGGAGCACCGACCGCACACCCCCCGGGCACCACGACCCCAGGGCCACCGACCACGGTTCCGCCGGCCACGGTTCCGCCGGCCACGGAGCCACCGGCCACGGTGCCGCCTACGGAGCCACCGGCCACGGGAGCGCCGGCCACGGAGCCACCTACGGCTCCGCCGGCCAGGCCGATCACAGGACCGTCGATCACAGGCCCGTGGACCACGACGCCGTGGTCGGCGTCGCGCGGCTGGGAGAGCTGCCCGCGGGCCCCGACCTGCCCGCTGTGCTCCCCGTCGACGTGTTCGAGCAGGCCGCGGCCGGCCTGGCGGACCGGGCCGAGGCGCTCGCCGCGCAGGCCGACGACCTCCCGGCCGCCGAACGGGCGCTTGAGCGGGCCCGTCAGGAGGAGACCCGGGCCACGGCCGACCTGGCCGGCCACACCGCCGGTGAGCAGCTCGCCCGCACCCGAGCGCAGGAGTGCCGGGCCCGGGCCGAACGGCAGCGGGCCAGCCTGCCGCCGGAGCTGCGGGACGTCGGGCGGCTGGCCGCCCGCCAACGCGAGGTCGCCCAGTTCGCCGACGCCTACTCCGACTGCCACGCGGCCGCTTCGGCCACGGCCCTGGCCGAGGAGGAGTACCGCCGCGCCGCGACCGGCGCCGGCCACGACGCCCACGACGCCGGCTTCCCGGACGTGGCCGCGGCCCAGGCCGCCTGCCGGGAGGAAGGCTGGATCCTCGGCACCGAGGCACGTCTGACGGCCTATCGCGACGATCTTGTCACGGTGCGCTCGCAGCTGGCCAGCCCCCAGCTGGCCGTTGATCCGGACACACCGGCACCGGTGGCCGAACGGGAGGCGGAGGCGCTCGCGGCCCGGCAGCGGCACGAAGCGGCGCTCACCGAGGCGGCGCGCGCCGGCGACCGGGCCCGGCGGCTGTCCGACCTGGTGCCCGCGTTCGCCGCCGCGTTCGCCGCGGTACCACCGCTGCGCGAGGCCGCGGCGGAACTGCGCGGCCTCGCCGAGCTGGCCACGGGCCGTGGTGGCAACCGTCACGGCATGCCGCTGTCGAGCTTCGTCCTCGCCGCCCGTCTCGAGGAGGTCGCGGCGGCGGCGAGCGGACGCCTGGCGGCGATGAGCGGCGGCCGGTTCACCCTCGTCCACGACAGCGGTGAGCGGCGGGACCGGCGCCGGCGGGCCGGCCTCGGCCTGCTGGTCGAGGACGCCTGGACGGGCCGGCGGCGCGACACCGCCACCCTCTCCGGCGGGGAGACCTTCCAGGCCGCCCTGTCCCTGGCGCTGGGCCTCGCCGACGTGGTCACCGCCGAGTCCGGCGGCCAGGCCATGGACGCGCTGTTCATCGACGAGGGCTTCGGCAGCCTCGACCCGGACAGCCTGGAGGAGGTCATGAACGTCCTGGACAGCCTGCGCTCCGGCGGCCGCCTGGTCGGCATCGTCAGCCATGTCGCGGACCTGCGCCAGCGCATCCCCACCCAGATCACCGTCATCAAACAGCCCCACGGCAGCCACGTACGCACCACCATCTGAGCTGGCCCTCAACGCGCAAGCCGTAGGTGGAAACCGGTGCCGCCGTGACGTTTTCCACCTACGGTGGCGGCAGCCGTAGGTGGAAAACGTCGTGGTGACGACGGTTTCTGCCTACGGTCTCCGCTGGAGGAGCACGATGTCGTCGCGGTGGACGATCTCTCGTTCGTAGGAGGAGCCGAGTTCCGCGGCCAGGTCGAACGTCGAGCGGCCCAGCATCCCGGGCAGCTCCGTGGCGTCGTAGGCGACCAGGCCGCGGGCGACCGGCCGCTCGGACGGGTCGACCAGGTCCACCGGGTCGCCCGCGACGAAGTCGCCGTCGACCCTGGTGACCCCGGCAGGCAGCAGCGACACCCGCCGGTTCACGATCGCGTTCACCGCCCCGTCGTCGAGGAACAGCCGGCCCTGCGGGGTGGTCGCGTGCTCCAGCCACAGCAGCCGGGACGCGCGGCGCGGGCCGCTGGGGTGGAACACCGTCCCCACCTCGGCGCCGGCTAGCGCGGTGGCGGCGTTCGCCGCCGAGGTGATCAGTGTCGTGACCCCGCCCGAGGCCGCCATCCGGGCAGCGTCGATCTTGGTTGCCATGCCGCCGACGCCCACGCCGGCGCTGCCGGTGCCCCGGGTGCCGACCCCGTCGAGGTCGGCGTCCGTCCGGACCTCGCGGATCATGGTGGCCGGGCCGCGCCGAGGGTTGGCGTCGTAGACGCCGTCCACGTCCGAGAGCAGGACCAGCAGGTCCGCGGAGACCAGATGCGCGACGATCGCGGCGAGGCGGTCGTTGTCACCGACCCGGATCTCCTGGGTGGCCACCGCGTCGTTCTCGTTGACGACGGGGACCACGCCGAGTTCCAGCAGCCGGTCGAGGGTGGTCCGGGCGTTGCGGTAGTGGGTGCGGCGCACCACGTCGGTGGCGGTGAGCAGCACCTGGCCGACCTGGTGGCCGGCGCGTCCGAACGCGGTCGCGTACCGGTGCACCAGCATGCTCTGCCCGACGCTGGCCGCGGCCTGCAGGGTCGCCAGGTCCCGGGGGCGGCGGGTCAGGCCCAGTGGCGCGAGCCCGGCGGCGATGGCTCCCGAGGAGACCAGTACCAGCCGGCCGGCCCGCGGCAGGAGCGCCCGGACCAGGACGTCGACGCGGTCGCCGTCGATACCGCCGGCCGCGGTGGTCAGTGACGACGAGCCGACCTTCACCACGACCCGGTCGGCCCGCAGCACGAAATCACGGTCTGTCACGCTTCGAGCTCGTCCTCCCGGCCATCGGAGCTGCCGGAACGGTCAGGGCCGCCCGAACGGTCGAGGCCGCCTGGATTGTCCAGGTCGAGAATGTCGGGAGCCTCAAGGTCGGGGGCCTCAAGGTCGTCGGTGATGTCCGGGCCGTACGGGCCGGCGTTCTGGTCGGTGAGAACTTCGCGGCCGCGGGCCCGGCTGGCGAGCCGCTGCGCACGGGTCAGCCGGGTGGAGGTGACCAGCCGGTCGTCGCTGCCCCGCGGGCCGAGGGTCGACTCCGGCCCGGCCGCCCCATCTTCATGATCATCGATGATCCGGCCGCCACGGCGGCTCAGCTGCGGCTCCCAGTCGAAGGTGACGTCACCGATGGTGACCGCCACGCCGGATTCCGCGCCGAGCCGGGCGAGTTCGGCCTCCACCCCCAGCCGGGCGAGGCGGTCGGCGAGGAAGCCGATCGCCTCGTCGTTGCTGAAGTCGGTCTGCCGGACCCAGCGCAGCGGCTTGGCACCGGCCACGACGAACCCGTCGTCATGCGCACGCACGGTGAAGTCGGGTTCGTCAACCGCGCGGGGCCGGATGACGACCCGCTGGAACGCCTGCGGCGGCCGCGCGGCACGATGTTCGGCGACCCGTTCGGCCAGGGCGAGCGAGAGCGCCCGCACGCCTTCGCGGGTCGCGCTGCTCACCGCGAGGACGTCCAGCCCACGGGCGGTGAGCTCGGGGGTGACCAGCTCCGCCAGCTCGCGGGCGTCCGGAACATCGATCTTGTTGAGGACGACGGCGCGCGGCCGGTCGGACAGGTCCGTCGAGTAGGCCGCGAGCTCGGACTCGATCACGTCCAGGTCGGTCAGGGGGTCGCGACCGGGTTCGAGGGTGGCGCAGTCGAGCACGTGGACGATGAGCGAGCAGCGTTCGACATGGCGCAGGAACTCCAGGCCGAGGCCGCGCCCGGTGCTCGCGCCGGGTATGAGGCCGGGGACGTCGGCCACCGTGTACGGCGCGTTGTCGCCGGCCTGTACCACGCCGAGGTTGGGCACCAACGTCGTGAACGGGTAGTCAGCAATCTTCGGCCTGGCGGCGCTGAGTACCGACACCAGCGAGGACTTGCCCGCGCTGGGGAAACCGACCAGCGCCACGTCGGCAACGGTCTTGAGCTCGAGGACGGCGTCGAGCTGCTCCCCCGGCTCGCCGAGCTCCGCGAACCCGGGGGCTTTGCGCCGGCTGGAGGCAAGCGCGGCGTTGCCCCGCCCGCCGCGCCCGCCACGGGCGAGGACCACGGAGCTGCCAGCACCGACAAGGTCGGCGATCTGCTCGCCGTCCGGCCGCAGGACGACGGTGCCGTCCGGCACGGGCAGGACGAGGTCGGTGCCGTCGGCGCCGTGCCGGTTGGAGCCCTGGCCGGGCCGCCCACCAGATGCCCGCTGGTGCGGGTGGAAGTGGAAGTCCAGCAGGGTGGTCACGTCCGGGTCGACCCGGACGATGACATCACCGCCCCGGCCGCCGTTGCCGCCGTCCGGCCCACCGAGCGGCTTGAACTTCTCCCGGTGGACCGACGCGCAGCCATGCCCACCATCACCCGCGGTGACGTGGAGGACGACGCGGTCAACGAAGGTGGGCACCGCACCGCTGCTTTCCTCAACCGCGGCCGACCGGCAACACCCGCCTGGATCAGGCGGACAGAAGCTCCTCGGCGGGTATGACGTTGACGACCCGACGGCCCCGCCGGGTACCGAACTGGACATGCCCGGCGGCCAGCGCGAACAGCGTGTCGTCGCCACCGCGGCCGACCTGCCCACCAGGGTGGAAGTGTGTGCCACGCTGCCGGACGATGATCTCGCCGGCGTTGACATACTGGCCGCCGAAACGCTTCACACCGAGACGCTGGGCGTTCGAGTCGCGGCCGTTGCGCGACGAGCTCGCGCCTTTCTTGTGCGCCATGTCGCTTCAGGCCTTCCCGGTCTCGATACCGGTCACCCGCAGGCGGGTCAGCTTCTGGCGGTGACCCTGCCGCTTGTGGTAGCCGGTCTTGTTCTTGAACTTGTGGATCCTGATCTTGGGACCCTTGACGATCTCGACGACCTCGGCGGTCACCTCGACGGACGCGAGCGCGTCCCTGTCGTGGGTCACCACGTCGCCGTCGACAAGCAGAAGAGCGGGCAGATTGACGGCCGCACCCGGCTCGCCCGGAACGAGCTCGACGTCGACGACATCGCCGACGGCGACCTTGTGCTGCTTGCCGCCGCTGGCCACGACCGCGTACACCGGTTCTCCTTGCTGAAGTCGGACGGGCGTTGGAGCACCCGAGGACAAGACGGCGCGACCGCTGACGGACACCGCCACCCTCAGGGGCTCTGACTGGCGCGGCGAAAACACCCCGCACCCGGCCCTGATTGCACTACCTTAACACCGTCGGCCAACCACAACGCCGCTGGCCAGCCGGGACCGGCCGCTGGTCAGCCGTTCAACCGGCCGCTGGCCGGCCGCACCGACACCGACGCGGACCGCCACGACATTACCACCATGCCGGCGAGCCCCTCGAACACCGGCAAGCCCCCGGAATGCCGGCAAGCCTCGGAACGGCATGTACCGGCCCGGCGCCGGCCCGCGCGACAGGCCCGCGGCGGACGCGCCCACACCCACCCACCAGACGCATCCCGCCATGGCACGGATGAACCATGGCGGTCCGCTCACGGGCACGCAACCATCCACTCTGGGGGTGGCTGCCCGGACCGGCAGCCGTCGCGGCAACGCCAGCCAGACGGGGGTGCACGGTGGGGTGGGTGGGGTGGCAGGTCGTGATCTGGAGCGCTGGTGCTGTGACGGTCGCCGCCGTCCTGACCGCCGGGTGGCCGCTGGTGGCCGCGGCCCACGCCACGGACCCGCCGCGCCGGTCGGCGACGATCGCGGCGTCCGCTGTCGTCATCACGACCGTGACCGGGGTGGCCGTCAACGATCTGATCGGCCTTCCCACCGCGTTGCGCGCCCTGTGGGCGCTGGGCACGGCGGGCGCCGCGTGCTGGCTCGCGGTGCAGGCCCGCGGCCTGACCACGGCCGGCGGCTTCGCCACGAGGACCGGCGCCACGAGGAGCGGAACCGCGAGGACCTGGGCCGCAAGGAGCGGGAAGGCCGAGAAGAGCGACGGTGGCCCCGGCCCCGACCCCGACGGCGACTCAGACGGCGACACCCTCTGCGCCCAGGACGACGTCGTCCAGGCGCTGGTGGTCGCCTCCTACGCCCTGCAGATGGGGGACAGCCACCGCGCCAGCGACGCCGTCGACGGCGCGCTCCAGCGGTCCCGGGCCGTCCTGGACGCGCTGCTGCGCGAACGCCAGCGGGGTGACTTCGTCCGCCGGGAGCCGGTGCGGTCGTACCGGACGGTGGCGGACGCGTCCGCCGGCCGGCACTGAAACCACGGCCGGGCAGCCACACCGGCAGCCGGAAGCCGCCGGCGGAAGAATCCCTGCCGACGGCAGGCCGGGGATCCCGGTCACGGGCCAGGATCCCGCGGTGCGCGACCGGTCAGCTCTCGCGGGCCGCGCCTCCGACCGTCTCCAGGTCGCCCGGCGCGCTCTCCTGGGGCGGCGCGACCGCCCGCGAGGCACGCCGACGTCCGGCACGCGCTCCCGATGACCGGGATCCGTTCGACGACGGCCCCGGGCCGTTGGCCGGGCCGTCGTGGCCGGCCGTGTCGTGGCCGGCCGTGTCGTGGCCGGCCGTGTCGTGGCCGGCCGCGTCATGAACGGCCGCGTCATGAACGGCCGCGTCATGAACGGTCTCCGTACCGGGAGCTGTGCTGTCAGCGGGCTCGGTGCCGGGTGCTGGGGGCACGGCAGCGGCCGAGGCCGCCCCGGGCGGCTGGGCATCCGGGGCGATGGCGCCCGATGCCGCGCCAGCCGTTGCCACCGCGCCCGACGGCGCGCTGCCTGCCGACGACGGTGGCACCGGCGGGTCGGCTGGCGCGCCGCCCCGCGCGGGCGCGGACGCGCCGTCCAGGTGCAGGATCACCCCACGGCCGCCGCAGTGCGCGCACGGCTCGCTGTACGCCTCCAGCAGTCCCTGGCCGACCCGTTTGCGGGTCATCTGCACCAGCCCGAGGCTGGTCACCTCCGCGACCTGGTGGCGGGTGCGGTCCCGGCCGAGGCACTCCGTCAGGCGCCGCAGGACGAGCTCGCGGTTGCTCTCCAGCACCATGTCGATAAAGTCGATGACGATGATCCCGCCGATGTCCCGCAGCCGGAGCTGGCGGACGATCTCCTCGGCGGCCTCGAGGTTGTTCTTGGTGACCGTCTCCTCGAGGTTGCCGCCCTTGCCGGTGAACTTGCCGGTGTTGACGTCGATGACCGTCATGGCCTCGGTGCGGTCGATCACCAGGGAGCCACCCGAGGGCAGCCAGACCTTGCGCTCCAGGGCCTTGGCGAGCTGTTCGTCGACCCGGTACTCGTCGAAGACGTCGACCCGGCCGGCATGCCGGCGGACCCGGTCACGCAGGTCCGGCGCCACCATGTCGACGTAGTCCTCGATCATCGTGGCCTCTCCCGCTCCCTGCACGACCAGCTCGGCGAAGTCCTCGTTGAAGATGTCCCGGATCACCCTGATCACGAGGTCGGGCTCACCGTAGAGCAGCGCCGGTGCGCTGGCCTTCGCCGCCTTGCGGCAGATGTCCTCCCACTGGGCCGACAGGCGGGCGACGTCCCGGGCGAGCTCCTGCTCGCTGGCGCCCTCGGCGGCGGTCCGGACGATCACTCCCCCGTCCTCCGGCGTGATCTTCTTCAGGATCGCCTTCAGGCGGGCACGCTCAGTGTCCGGAAGCTTACGGCTGATCCCGGCGTTCTGCCCGTCCGGCACGTAGACCAGGTAGCGGCCGGGGAGGCTGACCTGGCTGGTCAGCCGCGCCCCCTTGTGACCGATCGGGTCCTTGCTGACCTGGACGACGATCGGCTGGCCGGACTTCAGCACCTGCTCGATCTTGCGGGGCCGTCCGTCGAGCCCGCTGGCGTCGTAGTTGACCTCACCGGCGTACAGGACGGCGTTGCGTCCCTTGCCGATGTCGACGAACGCCGCCTCCATGCTCGCGAGCACGTTCTGGACCCGGCCGAGGTAGACGTTGCCCGCGTACGACCAGGAACTGGCCCGGGTGACGAAGTGCTCGACGAGCACCCCGTCCTCAAGTACCGCGATCTGGGTGCGGTCACCGGCGTTGCGGACGATCATGCGCCGTTCGACTGCTTCCCGGCGGGCGAGGAACTCGGCCTCGGTGACGATCGGCGGACGGCGCCGGCCGCTGTCCCGGCCCTCCCGCCGGCGCTGCCGCTTGGCCTCCAGCCGGGTCGAGCCGCTGACCCCGCGGACCTCGTTCGCCCGACGGGCCTCGTCGTCGCGGGCCCGGCTCTCGCGCACGTGCACGACCGTCACCGGCGGGTCGTCGGGAGCGGCGTCGTCGACGAACCCGGAGCCGTCGCGTCGCCGGCGCCGGCGACGGCGGCGCGAGGTGCCCGACAGCGCCTCGTCCTCCTCAAGGGCCCCGCCGGCCGGGCCGGCCTGCCCGGCCCGGGGCCGCGCGGGCTCATCGGGGTCCGCCGGCTCCCGGTCCGCCGCCGGCCGTGGGTCGTCGGCCCCGGTGCGACCGGAACCGGGTGTGCTGTCCAGGCCGTCCTCGTCGGGACGGCCGGGCGCCCCGTCGAAGGCGGCGCTGTCCAGCTCGTCGATGTTGTCGGTCTCCTCGTCGGCGCGAGCCCGGCCGCGTCCCCGCCGGCCACGGCGGCGCCGGCGCGTCGAACCGCCGTCGCCGTCGCCGTCGCCGTCGCCGTCGTCGGCCGCCAGATCGGCCGCCGTCGGCGCGTCGACATCGGTGTATCCGGCGAGCTCCGGCTCGGGCTCGGGATCTTCGTCGACGCGCGGGCCGGCGCCAACGGCCGACCCCGGCCCGGACCGCGCGTACCGCCGGTCCCCACCGGTATCGGCAGACGGGCCGGCCGCGGCGGTGGCCACTTCGCCGGAGCCGTTCACGGCGTCCCCGTTCACCCTGTCGGCACCGAACGAGAAGGTGTCGCTGGCAGGTGGCGAGGACTCACGGCGGCGGCGCTGCACCAGCTCGATCGCGGCGGGTTCGGGCGCCTGGAAGGTCACCGCCGTGACCGCCCGGCCACGGCGCAGCCGTGGCTTCGCGGCCGGGGCGGCGTCGCCGGTCGCCGACGTCCGCGGTCCGCCGGCCCGCGTGGCCGCGGAACCACTAAGATCAGAAAGGGACGGATCAGGCTCGGACGCGGCCGGCAACGACCGCTCGGAACCGGTGGGTTGGACGGCCGTCGGCTGCGCCGCCGTTACCGACGGCTCTGTTACCGGCGGCTCAGCCGACCGAGCCGGCCGAGCCGGTGCCGACGGCGCTGCCGTCGACAGCGCGGCTGCCGGTTCTGGCGGATTGTTCGTCGCGGCGGCCGGCTCGCTGGTCACGTCCTCGCTGGTCACGTCCTCGCTGGTCACGTCGCCGACGGCTACCGGTTCGTCCGGTGGCAACGGCGTACCGGGTGGCTCGGGTGACCCGGCCGGGGCCTGCGCGCTGATGTCAGCGGCGGTTGCGGCCCCGTTCCCGGTCAGGAGCTCGGGCGGAGGTCCGGCTGATCGTCCGGCGGCGCGCCGCCGTCTCGGCGCTGGACGAGTGATGAGTGTCTCATCGGAGCCTGTCAAAATGTCTTCGGGCACGGGTTATGAAGCCTCTCGGGGTCCCCGGGCGCGCTGCTGTCACAGTCGCGACCGCTCAGGAACCACTGTCTCGGTCCGGCGGCGTACCACCGGCGAATCCTGCGACACCCTGCATCACGCATCGATTCGGCCGACCAGTCGTCCCGCGTCGTCGCGGTCCGGCATGAGCGGATCCGCCACGGTGCCATCCGCCAGCAGCCGACCTTGCCCGAGCCGCAGTGGTTCGGGTGGTACTGGCGGCCGGAGGCCGGCGACCACACAGAGGGCGGTCAGCATGTCGTCGGGTCGTACGGCGGGCGTCGTGTGCCGCACAACCGTATCCAGTATCGCACACGTGTCGTTCTCCGCACGGCAAACCATCAAGACCACTGCCTGACGGACATCGAAGCGCCGATGTCCGTCCTTGGTGACCCGCTCCACCTCCACCAGGTCACGGGCGAGCAGCACGTCGACGGCGGCGGCCAACGCGGTGGGCGCGACACCCGGCAGCCGGATCCACCAGTGCGACGCGTCCACCAGCTCCGCCAGCGGTGTCGCGGCCGCCTGCGCGCAGGCCACCACGTCCAGCCCGGCTGGCAGGGCCGCGTCCAGCGCCTCCCCCAGCGCCCGGGGCTGGCGGTGCTCGGCCAGGGCGAGCTCGACGTACTCGGCCTCGCTGGCGGCGCCCGTGGGGGCGGCGCCCAGCCAGGAGATGCGCGGATGCGGGCTGAAGCCCGCCGAGTACGCCATCGGGACGCCCGCGCGCCGCAGGGCACGCTCGAAGGTCCGTGCGACATCCCGGTGGGACAGAAAACGCAACCGCCCCCGCTTGGCGAACCGCACCCGCACCCGCGCGACGACCGGTGGCGGGGGCGGGCCCTCAGGACGCCGCGGCATCGGCTGTCCTGCCGGCGCTGTCCGAGGCGCCGGGGCCACCCGGGTTCCCGAGTCCGTCGGGGGCACCGGGGCCGTCGGGGGCACCGGGGCCGTCGGGGGCACCGGGGCCACCGGTCCGGCCCGGCCCGGTCGACACGAGCGGCAGGAGGGTCCGGCCGGTCGGGCCGATCTGGGTCTGCGTGCCCATGGCCGGGCAGACCCCGCAGTCGTAGCAGGGGGTCCAGCGGCAGTCGTCCAGCTCGGCGCCGCGCAGCGCCTCCTGCCAGTCCGACCACAGCCAGTCACGGTCGAGGCCGGAGTCCAGGTGGTCCCAGGGCAGTACCTCGCGCTCGTCGCGCTCACGGGTGGTGAACCAGTCGAGGGAGACCCCCAACGGCTCCAGCTCCGCGGCGCAGGCCTTCTCCCAACGCTCGAAGGAGAAGTGCTCGCTCCATCCGTCGAACCGGCCACCGTCGCGCCATACCCGTTCGATCACCGCGCCAACCCGGCGGTCACCGCGGGCGAGCAGACCCTCGATCACGCCCGGGCGGCCGTCGTGGTAGCGGAAACCGATCGCCCGCCCCACCTCCCGGTCGCCGCGGATGGCGTCGCGCAGCAGCCGCAGCCGGGCGTCGGTGACCTCATGGGAGGCCTGGGCCGCCCACTGGAACGGTGTGTGCGCCTTGGGCACGAAGCCGCCGATCGACACCGTGCAGCGGATGTCGCGGTGCCCGCTGGCCCGCCGCCCGGCCCTGATCACCTCGCGGGCGAGGCCGGCGATCGCCAGGACGTCCTCGTCGGTCTCGGTGGGCAGGCCGCACATGAAGTACAGCTTCACCTGCCGCCAGCCCTGGGCGTAGGCGGTGCTGACCGTGCGGACCAGGTCCTCCTCGCTGACCATCTTGTTGATGACCCGGCGCAGCCGTTCGGAGCCGCCTTCCGGGGCGAAGGTCAGCCCGCTGCGCCGGCCGTTGCGGGAGAACTCGTTGGCCAGTGTGACGTTGAACGCGTCCACCCGGGTCGAGGGCAGGCTGAGCGAGGTGTGGGTGCCCTCGTACCGGTCGGCCAGGCCCTTGGCCATCTCACCGATCTCGCTGTGGTCTGCGCTGGACAGCGACAACAGCCCGACCTCGGTGAACCCGGAGGCCGCCAGGCCCCGGGCGACCATCTCGCCGACGGTGTCAATGCTGCGCTCCCGGACCGGACGGGTGATCATCCCGGCCTGGCAGAAGCGGCAGCCACGCGTGCAGCCGCGGAAGATCTCCACGCTCATCCGCTCGTGGACGGTCTCCGCCAGCGGGACCAGCGGCGCCTTCGGGTACGGCCAGGCGTCCAGGTTGCTCACGGTGTGCTTGGCCGGCCGGGCCGGCACCCCGGGACGGTTCGGGGTGACCGCGCGGATCCGGCCGTCCGGCCGGTAGTCCACGTCGTAGCAGGACGGCACGTAGACCAGCCCGCGCCGGGCCAGCCGCAGGAGCAGCTGCGCCCGCCCGCCGGGCCGGCCGGCGGTCTTGAAGGCGCGGACGACATCGGTGATCTCCAGGACCGCCTGCTCGCCGTCACCGAGGACGACCGCGTCGACGAAGGCCGCGACCGGCTCGGGGTTGAACGCCGCGTGCCCGCCCGCGATGACGACCGGATGCCGCTCGTCCCGGTCGGCGGCGTGCAGCGGGATGCCCGCGAGGTCCAGGGCGGTCAGCAGGTTGGTGTAGCCGAGCTCGGTGGAGAAGCTCACCCCCAGCAGGTCGAAGTCACCGACCGCGCGGTGGGCGTCCACGGTGAACTGGGGGATGCCGTGCTCGCGCAGCAGCTCCTCCAGGTCCGACCAGACCGAGTAAGTGCGTTCGGCCAGGACGTCCGGCTGCTCGTTGAGGATCTCGTAGAGGATCTGGACGCCCTGGTTGGGAAGGCCGACCTCGTAGGCGTCGGGATACATCAGGCACCAGCGAACCAGCGCGTCCGCCCAGGGCTTGACCTGGGAATTTCCTTCGCCGCCGAGATAGCGCACGGGTTTGCGGACCCGCGGCAACAGCGGTTCCAGGCGAGGGAACAGCGACTGTCCGGACATGTCCGCGAGCCTACGGCACACAAGCCGGCCAGCGACACGGCCGACGACGGACGGCTGCTGTCGGCGACCGACAAACACCATCGGCAACCACCGAACACTGCCGGCAACCGATGAACACGGTCAGCGGCGGATCCACCGGGCCAGCCTCACCAGGTCATCACAGGGCGTAAGGGTCTGAACGGGACCGTAGCCGGACGTTCTGCAACAGACCGACCGCCAGCAGGTTGGCGAACATCGACGACCCCCCGTAGGACAGGAACGGCAGGGGCAGCCCGGTCACCGGCATGACCCCCAGGGTCATCCCGATGTTGACGAACATCTGGAACGCGAACCAGCACACCACCCCGGTAGCGATCATCGTACCGAAGGTGTCACCGGAGTCGAACGCGATCGTCAGGGCCCGCCACAGCACCACGCCGAGCAGCACCAGGACCCCGCCGGCACCGAGAAAGCCCAGTTCCTCCCCGGCGACCGTGAAGACGAAGTCGGTCTGCTGCTCGGGCACGAACTGGCCCTGGGTCTGCGTCCCGCCGAACAGGCCGCGGCCGGCCAGGCCGCCGTTGGCGATCGCCGTCATGGCCTGGTCGACGTTGTAGCCGGTCGACGAGGTGTTCTGGTTGTCCCGGACGAACTCGGTCAGCCGCGCCTCCTGGTACGGCTTGAGCAGATGGAACTGCAGGATGGCCCCGCCGAAGAGGATCCCGCACAGAATAAGCCCGATCACCCACCTGCTCGGGGCGCCACTGACCGCGAGCATGCCGAGAATGACGAACACGAACACCATGACGGTGCCGAAGTCCGGCTGCATCATGATGAGCGCCATCGGCACGGCCGCCAGCGCGAGCACCAGAATGACGTCCTGGTGGCCGGGGCTGAGCCGGATGCCGGTGTCGCGGTCGTCGTGTTTCTCCCCGAGAACCATCGCCATCCCGAGGATGAGCGCCACCTTGGCGAATTCCGAGGGCTGCAGCTGGAAACCGGCCGGCAGGACGATCCAGGAGTGCGCCCCGTTTATCGTCGAGCCCACCAGCAGAACGGCGACCAGGCCGAGCAGCGATCCCAGGTACACGAACGGCGCGTATGCCCGCAGAATGCGATAGTCGACGATCGTCGCCACACCCGCGAGCACCAGCCCGATGGCCAGGTTGAGCAGGTGGCGCTTGAGGAATATCTGCGGGTCGCCGCCGCTCTCGGTCTCGCGTTGCCGGGTGGCGGACCACACCAGCAGCGCCCCGAGCACCGACAACATGATCACACAGATCTGCAGTGGCCAGTCCAGCCGGCGCAGCGGGGAGTGCCGGCCCGACGCCCGGTCGCGCAGCTGGCCGATCCGGCCGCGCGGTGGGACCGGGGACGAACGCAGGGCCGTCGGGCTCGTCATGAACCCTCCATCCATGATCGCCGATAGAAGAGCGGGTGGCCCGGGAGCCCTCGACGCCAGCCGGAACCAGCGCTGGGAGGAGCCCCGGGATGCGCGGGGACGGCGGGCGGCCCGCGGGCGGCGGCGTCCACCGCGCCCGGGACCGCCGCGGGCGCCGCCGCCGCGAC
>NZ_CAKKTL010000131.1:0-14215 GCF_920664355.1 Protofrankia sp. CiP1_Cm_nod2 | reverse complement strand
CCGGCCTGTCCGGTGTTCAGAGCCAGCGGCGGCTGCGGAAGACGACGTAGAGCATGGCGGACACCAGCCCCATGAGCCCGATCGCGAACGGATATCCGTACGTCCACTGCAGCTCCGGCATGGTCTCGAAGTTCATCCCGTACACGGTGCCCACCAGGGTGGGCGCGAACAGGATGGCCGCCCACGCGGATATCTTCTTGACCTCCTCGTTCTGCGCGATGCTCGTCTCGGTCAGGATCTTCATTTCCTCGTTCTGCCGCTGCCCGACCAGGGCCGCGTTGGCCGTGAGAATGTTCTGCAGGAGCTGGCGGAAGCCCTCGATCCGCTCCACGACCTGGACGACGTGGTCGCTGACGTCCCGCAGGTACTGCTGCAGCCCGGCGTCCACGCCGTATTTCACGAAACCCGACGCCAGGGCGTCGAGCATGCCGAGCAGGGGCTTGGTGGCCCGCTGGAACTCGATGACCTCGCGGGAGAGCTCGTAGATACGCCGGCTCACCTCCGGGTCGCCCCGGAAGACCTCGGTCTCGATCTCATCGATGTCGTTCTCCAGCCCGGCGACGACCGGTGCGTAGTCGTCGACGACCCGGTCGAGGATGGCGTACAGCACCGCCTCGGGGCCTCTGGCCAGCAGGTCCGGCTCGGATTCCATCCGGTGGCGTACCCGCCGCAGGTCCGGCGCATCACCATGACGTACCGTGATGACGAAGTCGTCCCCGACGAAGACGTGCAGCTCGGAGAACTCGACCTCCTCCCGGGTGTCATTGTAGGAAGCCGCCAGCAGAACCACGAAGAGGGTCTTTCCGTACCGCTCCAGTTTGGAGCGCTGATGCGCCTGCACGGCATCCTCGACGGCGAGTTCGTGCAGTTCGAACTCCCGGGCGATCGAAGCGATCTCCCGCTGGTCCGGGCGGACCAGCCCGATCCAGGCGAGGTCCTGCTTGCGCCTGTCACGGCGTCCGTGCAGAAGCTGGTAGGTCTCGGTCAGCGAGTCCGGCCGCACAAGGCGCCGTCCCTCGGAGTAGAACACGTTCTCCATCACCGTCATCACGCCAGCTCCTCGAATGTCTCGCGGATCCGCCAGCAGACAGCGGTCTGGAACCGGGAGCGGGCTGGTTGCTCCCCCAGGACGCTCGCTCGCACCTCGCCGAGGCGGTGACCGGGCCTTGCGCATCGCTGTGTAGGCGTATCGCCGGGTGGTACACAGCAGGCCGGCCATGGACGAACGCGGCCATGGCCGGACGTGAACAAGGTTCGAGCGCACTGCCACAACGGCCAACCGGCTGGTGCGTGAAAGCCCGCTGCACGATCCCGCGCATCTGCTGACACAACCCCTGTGGGTCAGGCCTTGATTCCAGACCACCGCGACGCCGGGCTCATGGGAGCTCGTAACGGACGCCCACCCGCGTTCAGCGCGTCAGATACGACCCGACGACCGCGAGCTGCCCGGCAAGGCAGGGGCTGGGACCGTCGGCCCTTTCTGACAAAGGCCGGCGGCGATGTTTTCACACCGAAGTGACCAGGCTCAGGCGGCGGGGGTCGCCGAGCCAGTCCAGGACAGACAGCGACTATGACCGGGACTCATCCCGCCACCTCCTTCACAGCCAGGCGCTCGCGGGCGCAGACCGCATCCACAAAGAGTGATCGCACGAACGGGAGCCGGGCCAGAACCCACCCCCACGCGCGGAGCACCCCTCCTCGTCAGAGCTTTGGCACTGCACGGCGTAATCCTGACCAGGAAGCCACCTGGGCCCACCCCTTAGCCCGGGGAGAGCTGTCCTGACCCGGGGCGTCTCTCGACGTTCGGGGTCAGTGGCCTGTGTCCGTGCAGACGCCTCACCGAACGAGGTGCCGCATCCCAAGAGTGCCGCCGCACGCGGGACACTGTCAAACCAGGACACGGTGACTTTGACAGCACGAGCCGATCAGGCCCCTCATGCCCGGACGCCGTCACCGACGGCGATCGCGCCCCAGCAGGACGCCCTCAGGACGCGCTGTGTGGGATGGCGCACGGCGCCCACGCGGCGTTCAGGCTCCCGGGCCGAACGCTGGCCGGCCGGCGCGCTCCCGTTCGGACGCCTTCATCCGCGCCTCGTACACATGCCGGCGGCCACCGGCCAGGGCGTCCCGGACCATCCGCTCGGATTCGACAAAGGCCCGGTAGTACCCGTCGTCGTACTCCTCGACGACCTGGAAGGTCCATCGGCCGTCGAGGACGTTGCGCCCGAGCAGGTCCCCGCGGAGCCGTTCGGCGATCCCACCGTGACCGGCGCCGTCCAGCTCCTCCAGCGCCGCTCCGAGCATGAGATCGGCATGGCCGGACATCTGGTGGAACGCGTAGAGATGCCCTCGGGCCCGCTCCACCCACTCCAGCGCCTCGCTGATCTTCCCGACGGCGTGGACCGTGTCCGCGTCGAGTTCCGCGGCGACACTGCCGGCCGCCTCCGCCGCGTCCGGTGCCGGGCTCGGAGCCGGCGGCGGAGCCGGTGCCACCGCCATCGCCATCGCCAGGGTCGGTGCCGGCGCCGGCACCGGGTCGTTCGTCCTCACAACCCGTGAAATGCCCCGCCGGCACCCTGGCGACACCAACACCGCCCGCGAAGCGACCGCGGGGGCCACGGCGGCTGCGGGGGCCACGGCGGCTGCGGGGGCCACCGCGGCTGCGGGGGCCACCGCGGGGCCGGAAGACGCGGCCGGCGGGCAGGCGGCCATGTCAGCCGCTCATCCGTTGCACATCCGGCACGGCCCTCGGGCGGAGCCTGCCAGACGGGCGTAGGCCCACCGGGCGGGAGAGCGGGATGCGCCGGTAGCCTGAGCCTCATGTCCGCTCTGGACCCGACCGCGCAGTCGCCCGTTCTGGCGCACGGCATATATCCCTATCTCGCGGCGCGCTGCTCACCGCCGGACGAACTGCTGACCGATCTCCTCACGGAGACGCGGCGGAAGTTCGGGGAACGTGCCGTGATGCAGATCGGCGCCGAGCTCGGCACCCTGCTGACGCTGCTCACCGCAAGCACCAACGCGCGTCGAGCGATCGAGGTCGGTACGTTCACCGGATATTCGTCGATCTGCATCGCCCGCGGCCTGCCCGCCGACGGCCATCTGCTCTGCTGCGACGTGAGCGAGGAGTGGACGTCGCTGGCGCGTCACTACTGGAAGCGCGCCGGCCTGGAGGACCGGATCGAGCTGCGCCTCGGCCCGGCCGCGGACACGATCGCCGCGCTGCCCGCCGAGCCCGTCTACGACATCGCGCTCATCGACGCGGACAAGACCTCGTACCCGGTCTACTACGACCTGCTGCTGCCGCGGCTGCGCCCGGGCGGGCTGATCCTCGTCGACAACGTGCTCCAGGACGGCAAGGTGCTCGACGAGCGGAGCCAGGACGCGGACGTCCAGGCGATCCAGGCGTTCAACGACACGGTGGCGGCGGACGAGCGGGTACAGGCCGTCCTGCTGGCCGTGTCGGACGGTCTGACCATCGCACGCAAACTGTAGCCCGACGCGCCCACCCGCACCGGCGATGACCCGCGCCGGCGCCAGCCCGCACCAGTGACAACCCGCGTCAGCGCCCACCCGTGCCGAGGCTGGCCCGCACCGGCGATGACCCGCGTCGGGGCGCCCGCGCCAGTGACAATCCGCACCGGGGCCGGTCCGCTCCCCCGCGGCGGCCGCCAGCACCAGTCCCGCCCCCGGCCCTGGCCCCGCGGCGGCCCGACAATCCCTCAGCTACGCGCACGTCCCGTTTCGATCAAGAATATTGAGTGCGGAAACGGCTGTCCTGACAACCACTCGCTCCCTCGTTCTTGCGATCTTGCGATCTTGCGATGTTCGATCGGGAGGCAGGGCGGGGTCAGGACGGGGTTCGGGACAGGTAGGTCTGGACGCGGGTGAGCTCGTGCTCGAGAAAATCGAGGAAGTCGTCGACCTCGTACTCGCTGTATCCGCCCGTCAGCCAGGTGGTGTCGAACCTGGCATCGACGATGTCCCGCGGGGTGAGGCCTGCCGTGGCAGAGGCGGCCGTGGCAGAGGCGGCATCCACCGGGCGGCCGTCCCGCGCCGGCTCCGCCATCGCCTGCAGGCGGTCCAGTGCCTGGCCCACTCTGCCGAGAAAGGCGTCGACCTGGGCGGTGTCGTAGCCGGCGCGGAACCGCGTTCTCGTGAACGTCTTCGCCGCCGCCTCCGCGCCGGTGGCGCCGGGATGGAAGAACCCGGGACCGCCCCGGTACCGGACGGCGGCGGCCCGACGGCTGTCATCACCGGGAGCGTCGGCCAGGGCCGCGGCGGACACCGCGGAGAAGAACGTGTGCAGATTACCGAACTCACGTTCGACGATCCGGAGAAAATCATCGACCTCGCTGTCGCGGTATCCGCTGAAAAATCTGGTGGTATTGAACCTCGTCGACCTGATCTCCGTCGGCGTGATTCTCGGGACGAGCTCGGCCGGCTCCGGCGTCCCCCCGTTCTCGACAACGCGGACGAGGGCGTGCAGCCGACGCAGCTCGACCGCGGCCCAGTCGAGAAAGGAATCGACACCGACCATGCTGTAGCCAGGACGCAGCCGGGTCGCACTGAATGCTTTTACGCAGAGATCGCGGGCCGTCACGATGGGACGGTAGGCGACGGCGCTGTCGCTCCCGCGCTCGCCGCCGGGCGGTGGTATGGGCGGCTGGGGCGACTCCAGGTGCGGCGGGCGTGCTTGCTCCTCCCGTGACCGTGTCCGGGTGGCCCGTGGAACGCCGTCGGCAATTGACTGTTTCACCGTTCCGGATTGTATAGCGAACCATCGGCGAAGAAAGTGTGAGCTCGCAGACCGGATCGCCTTTCGTGTCGGTTCATATTTTTGCGGTAATTATTATTTCTATATTCATAGAACTCTGTTGCCGGTTCGCCTGCCCGGCCCGTTACAGTAACGAGCGGACGCGGCGCTCCCGGCGGGGCGCCACCCGCCCCCCGTCCCAGCCCCGTCCCAGCCTGGTCCTGGTCCTGGTCCTGGTTCCAGCCTGCTCCTGGTCGGCGTGGACGCCCGCCCTGCCCTCGAGCGGCACGTAGCCAGCAAGTACCAGGCAGTCGGCAAGTACCAGGCAGTCGGCAAGTACAAGTACATGGAGCGGCCGATGACAGCCACAACGAGTACCGTCGGCGGGCTCGTCCTCGCCGCCGGGGCCGGACGTCGCTTCGGTGCTCCAAAAGCTCTGGTCACCCTGAGTGGTGAACCTCTGGTCCGGCGATGCGCCCGGATGCTCACTGACGGTGGATGCGTCCCGGTGCTTGTGGTTCTCGGCGCGCGGGCGGCTGACGTGATCAGATCCACCGGCCTGCCCGGGGGGCAGGTCGTCCTGGCGCCGGACTGGGCGGTGGGGATGAGCGCGTCGCTGCGTCGCGGGCTCGCGGCGTTTGCCGCCGGCGGGGCAGGCCCTGCCGGCTCCGCCGGCGGGGAGCGAACCGGCGGGGAGCGGAACAGCCAGGGCCGGAGCAGCGAAGAGCGGCGGGACGACGAAGACCCGCGGGACGACGAAGCCCGGCGGAACGACGGAGACCGGCGGAGCAGTGGGCGGCGGCCGGCGGGACACACCGGTGTCGAGGCGGTCGTGATCGCGCTGGTCGACCAGCCGCTGATCGGCGCTGAGGCGGTGCGCAGGCTGCTCGCGGCCCATGCCGCCGGTGCCGTCGCGGCGGTCGCCAGCTACGGCGGGCAACCGCGCAACCCGGTCCTGCTGGACAGGACGGTGTGGGCCGAGGTGTCCACCCTCGCCCATGGTGACATCGGGGCGCGGGCCTGGCTGCGGAGCAATCCGGACCAGGTCGTCATGGTGCCCTGCGACGGCACCGGCTCCCCCCACGACGTCGACACCCCCGACGACCTGGCGGCGCTGGTCGCCTCCAGCCCGGTCACACCCGATCTGATCACGCCCGGTTCGGCCGCGGCTGGCGGTCGGCCGTCGGCGCCGCCCGGCAGCGACGGCCGACCGCCGGACATCGACCCGCCGGACATCGACCCGCCGGACATCGACCCGCCGGACATCGACCCGCCGGTCTGATCGTCGGGGCGGTTTTCGTGCGATCCGGTCAGTTGGCAAGCCCTCGTGGGGGGAGGCCGGCCGTACGGTAGACATCGTCGATGAGGCGCATGGTGACGACCGCGTCCTCGGCCGGTGTCAGTGTCGGTTCGCCGTACAGCACCGCGCGGGCGAAAGCACGCAACTGGGCGTCGAACGTCGTTTCCCCGCGCACTGTCTCCCGGCGGGTGTGCCCCTGCGTCGTCCAGCGGATCTGGTTGAAGACATGTGGGCGGACAAAGTTGGCGACCCGCAGTTCACCACGGTCCCCGATAACGTGGGCGGCGATCCGCAGGAAGCGCCGGGACCACAGCGAGCAGTCGATCCGCCCGGTCGAGCCGTCGGGAAAGCTGAACTCCGCGGTCATGGCGCGGTCAATGCGTGGCGCGTGCAGCAGGGCGCGCGCCGAGACGACCTTCGGTTCGCCCTCACCGAGCAGCCGCATACAGTGAATGGCATAGCACCCGGTATCCATCATGGCCCCGCCGCCGAGCTCGTAACTGTAGCGGATCTCGTCGTCGAAAAGCGGCCAGGGAATGCACATCCAGGTACGGATCGAACGCACCGTGCCGAGACTGCCGTCCCGCACGATCTTGTGCATACGCTCCGCCAGCGGGTGATACCGGTAGTGGAAGGCCTCGGTGACGACAACGCCGGCGGACGCCGCCGCCTCGGCGACGGCACGTGCCTCCGCCTCGTTGGCGGTGAACGGTTTCTCGCACAGCACGTGCTTCCCGGCCTCGATCGCGCGCAGGGTCCACTGCGCGTGCAGGGCGTTGGGCAGCGGAATGTACACCGCGTCGACGTCGGGATCGTCGAGCAGCGCGTCGTATGACTCGTGCGCCACCGGGACCGCGTATTTCTCGGCGAACCGGTCGGCCCGCTCGGTATCGCGGTCCGCCACCGCGACCACCGCGGCGGTCGGCAGCCGTGCCGCGGGTTTCATGATGGCCGCCGGGGCGATCCGAGCGGCGCCAAGAATGCCGATCCTCACCTGATCCACCGATACCGTCCTTTCCTGTTCGGTGGCCGGGAACAGCCGCCAGCTCAGTCGGGCAGCGCCGATCGTGGCGACGGCCGGAACCGGTCAGAATGCGTTTCTGTATTCGGTGTCGTGGGCACTCCTGGTAAATTGTGCAAGATCACTCTACCTCCGGTGTGGAGGCTGTCCCACGCGACCTGCGTCACTTCGACGGGCGCGGCCGATACACCCGGAAGGACGCACTGTCAATTACCGGCCGCTGTTCCATTCCCAACTACCCACCAGGACACAGTGACCCACCAGCACACCGGCACGCACACGCCTTGTTCAGCTCCCTGCCGACACCCCGGCACCCGGCATCCCGACAACCGGACACCCGAAATCCCCGCACGTTCCGAGGAGAGGCCTGAACAAAACCTTCCACTAAAGATCTTAATAAAAACACCATTCAGATCATCTATACGAAAATTTCCAACGGTCTCCAACAGGAGGAGACGTTGTTCTGTGCGTCACCGGATACCGGACGGCGAACAGCATGACTCCGGCCGCCAGGGCGACGAGGTGCCACCCGTACCGCCCGTGCTCACCACGGGAGCCGGCAGGATCTGATCTCGGGTGCCGGATTGTCGGGGGGTGGCAGCAGACCCATCTGTGCCAGGGCTGCCCGGCCGAGTGGTGTTTCCGGGTCGCCGAGGGCGAGCGGGAGGTCGAAGTGGTTCCGGGCGGGCACTACAAGATCGATAACTGGCGTTCCCGCCCGGGTCAGGGACGATACGAACTGTGCGTGCTGGGCGGCGAAGGCGGCCGTCTCGTTGTCGCCGCGGGCGACTATCAGCGGTGGGAGGTCGCCGTGGACATGGCGAACCGGGCTGTTGTGGGCCGCTTCGGCGGCGGTGAGCCTGATCTGTTCCCCGACGTAGGTGTGCCGCAGTGGCTCGAGGTCGTAGATACCGCTGAGCAGACAGGCACCGCGGATCACGTCGGAGGGGTGCAGGGCAGGCGGGAGCCAGCCGTCCATCACGCACATCGCGGCGAGATGGGCCCCGGCGGAAGAACCGCTCAGGAAGATCCGTCGGGGGTCGACGCCCAGCTCGGCGGCATGCTGGAACAACCACAGGACGGCGTTACGGACCATGGCGACGATCTCGTCCAGCCGGTGGGCGGGCGCGAGCCCGTACCCCAAGGCGGCGAAGGCCGCTCCTTTCGCGACGAAGCCCGGCGCGGCAAAGGACGATTCTTCCCTGCTCAGCTCCTGCCAGTAGCCGCCGTGGATGAAGACCTGTAGCGGCGCGTGGGGGCCGGTGGCGGGGAAGAAATGGAGCCGCTGGGCGGGGGTGTCCCCGTAGGGGATTTCCTTCCATGGCAGGGCCGCGCGGGCGTCGGCCGACCTGTCCGCGTACAGCCGCAGGTACGTTCTCATGTCGGGTACGGTCAGGCTGGGTGAATACGCCTGGTCACGTAGTTCCCGGCTGCTTTCCCATGGGGACGGTGACGTCCCGTCGGCCATGGCCCCGCCGTCTCCCACTTCTTGTCTCCACATTCTTGTCTCCCGCGTCGCCGCGGGTTCCCGCCGGCCTGGCCATCGGATTCCCGGCGAGGAGAGTCAGGGCCGCGCGCCGGCGGCGGGCCTGCCGTCGTCCGGCTGGCCGAAACAGCTCCTCGCGTCCCAGAGCTCCGGATAGAACTTCAGCGGGACCCGTTCCGCCAGATAGCCGCTACCCGTGCTGCCGCCCGTCCCAGGTTTGCCGCCGAGCTGGCGCATCACCGTCATCTGGTGCCGCAGACGCCAGATCGACCACAGCTGGTCGTGCTCGATCAGAGCTTCGGAAAGCTCCCACAGCCCGTTGTACCGATCGTCGCCGACCGCTATCTCGTGGAAGGCGGCCGCTCGCTGCCGTGGGGTGCCGACGCTGAGACCAGCGACGGCCAGCAGGGTGATGAAAGCGTCCCACAGGTCCGGTTCGGCCAGTCGTAGGGACAGCCGCTGGTGGTCCTCGGCGCTCAGCCAGGCGGCTCTGTCCAGCCAGCCGTTGTCGTCGGCACCGGACAGGAACTCTATCTCTCGGAACTGTGCCGACTGGAACCCGCTGGACGACCCGAGCGCGCCACGGAACTCAAGGAACCCGTGCGGCGTCATGGTGTCGACGACGTCGATCTGGTTCACCAGCACACGCTCGATCTCGTGGCAGCGGCGCAGCCGGAGACGGGCCCGGTAGGCGTCACCGTCGAGCATCCGGTCCCTGGCGTTGGAAAGCTCGAACAGCAGCACCTTGAACCACAGCTCGTACACCTGGTGGACGGTGATGAAGAGCAGCTCGTCGTGGGCAGGGGGCGAGCTTCTGCACCGCTGCTGGTCGAGCACGTGGGGAAGGCGCAGGTAGGTCGCGTAGGTGAGTCCGCTGTCGTGATCGACGGAAGGCCGCATATGCCCTCACCCGATCCCGTGGGCGGCGAATGCCTCGCTCGCCCCGGGAAGATCGAGGACGCCGGCGGATTCGCACATCCGCCGGGTGGCCTGGGCGGCCTCGCGGATTCGCCGAGTCGCGGCGGCCCCCCCGTAGACGTCCCGGAGCACGGTGTCGGCGGTGGGCTCGTCGAGGCCTGCGAGCAGGAGGGAGGACCGGACCGGCGCGGTGTCCCAGACGAGGCACGCCCTGATCAGAGGTGGGATGGCGTGCGCCACACGCTCCCGGAGCGAGGGCTGCAGATGCGTCCACAGCAGGTGGAAGAAAGCGACGAAGAATCGGTGGTGGCGTCCCTCGTCGCGGGCATGGTCCCGGGTCACCTCCCGGACCGCGGTGACGACCGTGGGATTGTTGGGGACTTCGTTGAGGACCGCGGTTATCAGCGTCTCGAACACGATCACCTGCAGCAGCTGGGCGAGCACCGGTTCGCCGGGGAGAATGGCGCGCCCGGTCTCCTCGAGACGTTCGACGAAACCGCCGTAGTCCCACCGGGGTATCGGGATCCCCGTGGCGGTGGCGATCTGGTCGGCCAGGTCGAGACTGTACAGCGAATGATATCCCTCGTCACAGTAGATTTTGTAGGCGTCCAGACGACATGAAGGGGGCAGGTCGAAGCCCACCCGGTTGCCGGCTATCCGCTCCGCCCCACGGTTGACGATCCTGGTCTCCAGGTGCGTGGCCGACAACAGGAACTGGTACAGGTGACGCACGGTGAGTTCCCGTGCCAGGGCGGCCGGGAGAACGCGGACGGCTTCATGGGCAAGATACGGCACCAGCTCGGACGGAAAGAACACCCGCCCTTCCTCCATTTCCTGGTGAAACGCCCGCCGGCTCCCACCGCGGACGCCCGCCGAACGGTACCAGTCGCTCATCGGCCGGGCCGCTCCCAGCGGCCATCCCGGTTTCTGCTCCATCCTCAGCCCTCGATGCTTTCATAGCGCGTGGCATCAACCGGACGGGAGACAGCGGCTCTTTCCTCACCGCACGGCCCAGCCGTGGTCGTGGTCGTGGTCGTGGTCGTGGTCGTGGACGCGGACGCGGACGCGGACGCGTCAAGAAAGCGAACGATACGGCTGATGCCCTCCGTCACCACGGCCCGGTCGGTGGCATAGCAGATCCGGAACCATCCCGGATCGGGGCTGGCGAAGAACTGGCCTGGCAGGACGTTGACACGGGCCCGCTCAAGAAGCCTCTCCCACAGGTCGTGTTCGGCCGCGAAGGTGGGAGCGGCCAGCCACGCCCCCAGATCGGCCCACAGCGAGAACCCCGCCCCCACCGGCACGAAGGGAATACCAGCGGCGGAGAGGAGCTCGGCCGACGAGGCATGGGAAAGGGCAAGCCGCCGACGGCTCTCCGCGAGGAAACGGGCAACCCACGCGTGGTCGGCGAGAACGTCCCGCAGAAGCGCCTGGGTGTCGGTCGAGGTCGCGGCGAAATAGGCGAGCGCCCGGGCCGCGGCGCGGACCTCGGGATCGGGACTGCACAGAACACCGATCTTGAAGCCGGGCAGCCCGAAGTCCTTCGCGAACCCCCACACGACGTGGACCCGTCCGGTTCCGGCCGTCCTCACCTCGGGATCGAGGAAGCTGACGAACGGTGTCTCGCCGAAGACCGAGCTGGCGTAGATCTCGTCCGCGATGACGTCCACCCCGTGCCGGCCGGCGACCTCGGCGATCTCCCGGAGGACCCGTGGCGGGTGGACATGGCCGACCGGGTTCCCCGGCGAGGCCAGTGCCACGGCACGGACGGTGATCCCCCGCTCGCGGGCACGGGTGAGAGCATGATCTATCCCCGAGGCCGTCACCTGGAAGTTCCCGCCCGCGCTCAGGGGCACGGGCAGCAGGCGGGCGCCGGAACGTCCGGCCAGGTCGACGTCGAAGGCCCCGTAGTAGGGAGCGGGCACGATGATCGCCTCCCCCGGGTCGCACAGGACGGAGGCGATGACGTCCAGGGCACCTGTCGCCCCGCTGACCACGACAAGGTGCCGCGGATCCACCTCCGTCCGGCAGACACCGGTGAGGAAACGGGCGAGCTGTTCCCGGAAGGCGTCGGTGCCGTGCAGCGGGGCGTAGTGGGTGTCCGCGGCGGTCAGCGGCCGCGGGCCGGTCAGCCGGGGCGCCAGCAGGTCCCACACCAGCCGGTTCTCCGCCGTGCCGAGGTTGACGTACCCGTCCGGACGCAGCCGGGGATGGTACGGATCCGCCTCCGCCCGGAAGTGCGCCGCGGCGATCGCCGGCGGCTGGGCAGCCAGCGCCGCCGCGCGCCTCGACACCATCAGTGGCCTCCCGGACGGCCGCCGCGCGCCTGACCGGATTCCGCGGGGTGCTCGGTGAACAGCCCGGGACGCACCCCCAGGCCCATCGACGCGTCCACGACCGCCCCGTGCAGCACGCAGGAACTGTCGCCGGACAGCCACCACACCAGCTCCGCGATCTCCTCCGGCCGGATCAGCCTGCCTTTCGGCAGATTCGCCTCGAAGTCGAGCCGGGCCTGCGGCGCCAGCCGGTCGAGCGTGCTCTCCCGCAGCATGGGCGTGTCGACCGCCCCCGGGCACACCGCCATGACATCGACCGGGGAATGCGCCGTCTCCGCCGCGAGATGGCGGGTCAGGTAGGCGAGCGCCGCTTTGCTCATGCCGTCCACGACGTCGAATCCCGGGAACTGGGTCACCCCGCCACCGACGCTGCAGATATTGACGATCTTCCCGTAGCCGCGGTCCAGCATGCCCGGGAGGAGGCGCCGGATCAGCCACAGCGGGCCGATGCTGTTGATCCGTAGGAACGCCTCGTCCCGGTCGTGCGGGTCCGGGACGTACCGGTCGATGCTCCGCGTGCCCACGGCGGCGTTGTTGACGAGCACGTCCACCGGGCCGGGAAGCGCCGCCAGCAGATCGTCGTGGCTGTCCCGCTCCCCCTGCCTGAACTCGAAGGCGCATACCTGGGCACCGCCAGTCGTGCGCAGGTCCGACGCGACCGACTCGGCGACGTCCCGCCGGGAGTGGTAGGTGAACCACACGTTGTCACCATTGCGAGCGAACCGTGTCACGGTGGCCAGACCCACACCACTGGAGCCACCAGTGATCAGGACGTTCCGCGGCATCGTGTCCTTTCCTGTGATCCTGTCCTGTGATCCTGTGGAGAGCGGCTCCTGTGCGCAGCGGCGCGCCGGGGCGTACGCCGGCCCGTCACGAGACGCCCGGAGCAGCCCTGAGGAGGGTGCGCCGAACCACCCGGCCCAGACGAGCTGTCGATCACGCGGTCCAGCTCCGGCAGCGTGGTCGGCAGTCATGCGGGTCGAGGCGGTCGGGTCGTTCCTCGTGGCCGGGATGTGTGCCGTCAGCGACGGCAGCACACGTCCCAGCCTGCGCCGGATGGTTACGGAAGTCTCATGACGCGGACTCTGCCCGCAGCGCCCACGGTCCGGGACGACAGCGAGTCGTGGTCAGCGGATACGGACTCTAGCAGCACTTTCACCCCGTATCCACGGTCTTCTTCCCATTTTTTCCCGGTAGGTTCGGATCGAACACGAGCGGCCTCCAGGCTTGCCCGCGACGCCAGCCGGGCTCGTGTCGGTGCGGACTTCGTACGCCCAGCTCGCGACGCATGCGGTGCCAGCATCGGATCACTGGCAGGAGTGGCCGGCCATGGCGGCGTTGACGATCAGAGATCTGGATGGCGAGGTGAAGGCGCGGCTGCGGGTCCGCGCGGCGCACAACGGCCGGTCCATGGAGGCGGAGGCCCGGGCGATCCTCCGAGCCGCCATGGCCGACGCCCCGATCGCGGCCGTCCGCCGCTCACGCTCCGCCGGCCTCGCCACCCGCAACACCCTCGCCACCCGCAACACCAGGGACTTCACCCACACCGGCATCGACCTGACAAACCCCTGGCAGACAACACCAGCCGACTGACCGGGCCGAGCATCATGGGATGATCCGACGCTGTGAGCTCCCCGTTACTTCAACCATCGGCCATCGCCGCCGCCTATCCCCACCGCTATGCGGTGGTGGACGTGGAGACCTCCGGACTGATAGCACAGCGCAGCCGAATACTCTCGGTAGCCGTAGTGCACGTGGCGTCGGACGGCACGGTGGAACGGCGATGGTCGACCCTGCTCGATCCGGGATGCGATCCCGGGCCGGTGCACATTCACGGGCTCACCCGCGAACGGCTGGCCGGCAGCCCCACATTCGACCTGGTGGCCGATTCTCTGCTGCCGCTGCTCGACGGCCGGATCTTCGTCGCGCACAACGCGGTTTTCGACTGGCAGATGCTTGCCACCGAAGCAATGCGGCTGGGCATCCGCCTTCCTGTCGAATGGCGGCTGTGTACCCGGGTTCTCGCCCGCCGGCTCGATCTCGACCTGCCGAACCTCAAACTGGCCACGCTGGCGGGATACTGGGGAGTCGTCCAACGCCAGGCCCACGACGCCGTCGACGATGCCGACGTCCTCGCCGCTCTGCTGCCGCGGGCGTTGGGGCACGCCGCCAGCCAGCAACTGGACCTGCCCCTTGCCCCCTGCGGCACAGCGCGTGACAACGTGGCAATCCTGCCCGCCCGGCCCCGGGCGACCACGCGAAAACCGCCCTGCCCCTATCTCAATCCGGGGCTGCTCACCGTTGGCGGGCCGCTCGTCCAGGGCATGCGGATTGCCTTCACCGGAGATACCGTTATTGATCGTGAAGAATTAGTCGAGAAAGCTACGGCTGCCGGACT